>JAOUGZ010000018.1 GCA_029865405.1 Betaproteobacteria bacterium | reverse complement strand
AGATCGTCTGGCGCGCATAAATGGGGACAGACCCCATTTAGCGATCAAGCAAGCCGAATGGGGTCTGTCCCCGCGGTCTGTCCGCCGCACGAGCTGCCGGCGCCGGCGGTGCAGCCGAAGCAGTGGCGCGCGGTGACGATCGCGCGCTGGCGCCAGGCCCGCTCGTCGAAATCGCGGATGTGCCGGCCCGCCGCGCCGTCGATCTCCAGCTCGAGCATCTGGTTGAAGTCGCAGTCGTACAGGCGCCCGTCCCAGCCCACCGAGAGCGTGTTGCGGCACATGAGGCCGGCGATCGCGCCGGGGTTGAACGCGTTGACCAGGCGCGCCAGGTAGGCCTCGAGGTTGCCCGAGTCCTGCAGCCATTCGAGAAAGCGCGCGATCGGCATGTTGTTCAGGACGAACAGGCGGTCGAAGCTGAGGCCGAAATTCTTCTGCAGGCCCTCGCGCCATTCGTGCTCCACGCTCGCCTGCGAGGCGCCGAGGAACGCGCCGGCGGGATTGGAGACCAGCGTCAGGCGCCTGCGGGGATCGCCCTTGCCGTAGCCCGCGGCGTTCAGGATGCGCAGCGCGCGTAGCGACCGTTCGAATACGCCGTCGCCGCGCTGCGCGTCGGTGTTCGGGCGGCGGTAGTGCGGCAGCGAGGCGACGATCTCGACGTTCCGGTCGGCGAGCCAGTCGACCAGGCCGGCGCTGCGCGGCAGGAGCAGCACGGTGAGGTTGCAGCGGTCCATGACGTGCTTGCCGGCGTCGAACGCGGCCTGCACCACGTCGCGAAAGCGCGGGTGCAGCTCGGGCGCGCCGCCGGTGAGATCCACCGTGTGCGCATCGGTCGCGCGCAGGGCGGCGATCACCTGCTCGACGGTGGCATCGTCCATCATGGCGTCGGTGCGATCGGGCCCGGCGTCGACATGGCAGTGGCGGCAGGTCATGTTGCACAGTTTCCCCAGGTTGACCTGGACGATCTCGAGCTGCGCGGGGGCGAGGTCCGGCGCGAGCGCGTGGAACTCGGCGCGCAGGGGAACGCGATCGAGGAGCTCGAGCTGGCGCGCCGGGGACTCGAGCGGGGCGTGGCGGCGATGCAGGCTTTGCGCCGGGCGCGGCGAGGCGTGGTCTTCGGCCAGGTCGACCGCGACTTCTTCCAGCCGGAGCGGGATGCTGGCCGGGCGCAACGCTACATCCCCATCTTCTTCGCCTGCTCGCGCATCTGCATGCCGTGCACGAGCGAGGCGCCGCCGCGGATGGCGACGGCGACGTGCAGCGCCTCGGTCATCTGCTCGCGGTCGGCGCCTTTTTGCTGGCAGTCCTGCGTATAGGCGTCGATGCAGTAGGGGCATTGCACGGCGTGCGCCACGGCGAGGGCGATGAGGCTCTTTTCGCGGGCGCTGAGGGCGCCGTCGGCGAACACGGCGCCGTAGTAGTCGAAGAATTTCCTGCCCAGCGCCGGGCTGGCGTCGGAGACCTGGGCGAAATCGGCGAGGTGCTGGGGCTTGAAGTAGTTGTCCATGGCGGCTGTCCCGGGCTTGGTCGGAGAGGCGGGCGCCGAGCTTACAGCGGACTCGGCTAGAAGTAGCGCCAGATCAGGTAGCCGATGGCGAGCAGGCAGGCGACGATGCCGGGCACGGCGATCAGCATCACCTGGCGCTGGCGCTGCAGGGCGGTCTTCTGCAGGCCGATCGATTCCTCCACCGAGGCGCGCGAGCGCGCGAGCTGCTCCTCGATCAGCGCGCGCTGCAGCTTGAGCGTGTCGCGGATCTCGCGCAGGAGGTCGAGGTGCTCGCGCTGCGGGTCGTCGGCCATCGCTAGCTTCCGAATGCCACGACCAGGACCACGGCGAGCGTGACCCCGGAGAGGCCGATGGCGCCGAGGCACAGCAGCCAGGCGCGGCGCAGCCTCGTTTCGGCGATCGCCGCCGCCTGGTGCAGGGCCGTGACCGTGCCCTGCAGCTGCCCGGCAAGCGCCTTGATGTGGTCCGCGTTCTGCGAGGCCGCGGCCTGCAGCTCGGCGATCTGCTGCTGCACGAGCTGCGCCTCGCTCGCCGCGGCGGCGCTCTTGCGCGTGAACACCGGCGCGGCGACGGAGATGAGGGTGCCGACGTGCGGCAGGACGGCTTTCAGCGCGGGCAGGAACCAGGCGGCCATGGGCGCTAGTGTCGCAGATCGGTTCCTTGTGCGCGCGCGGCTAGGAGCGCTGCACCAGCATGACGATGCCCAGCACGATCAGGATCAGCGGCCACCACTGCCGCAGGAGCGGGCCGATGTGCGGGATCCAGCCCAGGTTGGACAGCAGGAAGATCGTGCCCACGACGATGAGGATGATTGCGGTGTTGCGCGATCGGTATGCCATGGCGGCGCCTCCCGGTGGTGCGGGCGATGCCCGCGTGGTTGGAACTCACTCTCACAATGCAGCCAGCCATCGGCCGAACTCGCTTTCGGTGCGCTTGCCGACCTTGACCGCCGCCCCGCGCTTGAAGAACGTGCTGCCGTGGATGTGGATATAGCCGCCGAAGTCCGACGGCAGGTAGAACTCGCCGTACTTCAGGAGCGCGGTCTTCTTGCGGCCGAAGTGGCCGTAGAAATAGCCGAACTCGAACAGCACGTTGAGATTCGGCACCTGCACGGATTTCCTTCTCACCGTCGAGCGGGCTTCCGGGGAGAAGAGGAGCACGGCGCCGTCGACCTTGTTCCGGATGTGATCGAGGTCCTCGAGCAGCGTGCGGCCGGCGGTGAAGGCGTCCCACCAGGGCAGGAACTTCAGCGTCGGGCCCTGGAACTTGGCGACGATGGCTTTCGCCTGCGACTTGGCGGCCGCGGAGGAGCCGAGAAAGAGGGTGGTGGTGGGCAAGGCGGTCTCCGGCGAAGTGACGCTGAATCGCGTTCAGGAACCCGGTCGCGTCAGAAACCGGCACTGGCCAGCGCCGCCGCCCGCGCCTCGCGGCTGAGCAGCTTCGCTTCGGCAACGGGTTGGCCGGCCCTCATGAACGGCGATACGCCACGCTGGCCGCGCAGCGTCGCCACGAGGATCCGCCACGCGCTTTCCAGTACCACCACCCGCGACCTGCCCGCGATGCGGCGGGCCACGGTCGGGCTGCCGTGCGCATCACGCACCTGCATGCCGCGAGTAGCAGGGCCGACCCGCGGGCGGCTTGCCGGCGAAGCGCAGGCCAGGTTCAGGGACAGGAAAGGAACGGCCGCATTCGGGAATCCATTGCCGATGGGGGTGTTGCAGCAGGCGGCATACCAGCGCCGGGGTGCGCTCGGGCTGAAGCGGAAGCACGCCAATTGATCCGCGCCTGCGCTGACCTGCATGCGGGCGGGCGTGGTAACGAACAGGTCCGTGCCACCCCATTCGTCCAGCGTCTCAGGGTGGCCAAGATGGTGCGCGGCGGCCTGGCAGTCGCGGCAATAGCAAATGACCCTCGATCCGTGGCGCGGCCCCGTGTCGCGGATCACGCCCCGCAACTTGCCGCAGCCGCAGCCGATCTCGAGATCAGCCATTCAAGCCTTCGCCTGCCCAATGGAAGATGAACATGATAGACAACATGACAAGGTGCCCATAGTCGCTTTGATCTGGCAGTCACCTCTCCATCGCACAATGTTCCGGTTCAGCGGGCGCGCTGCCGCACTTGGCTCCAGGCACGCCATATCTCGCGGTCCGCTGCAACCGATCGTAAGGCGGCGCGATCACGACTTCGCCCGCTTTGAGAGCCAGTGGGATAAGAAGATGCGAAACCCTGCCAGTCGATGAGAAGCGGTATCCAGGACCGTCGCCAACTCCCGGCGACTGGCAACAAAAATCCCCACTGCGGCGATGACGCCACCAAAGATTGGCGCTACCGAGGGCGCGTCCTCCTTTCGCCCTACAGTCGGCCAGAAGATCATGGCGTTGTATGCGATGAACGCGCCCCCGATCACCGGCAATCCGGCTGCAAATATGAGCTGCGGCCAGTTCACCAGCAGTTCACCCGTATGAGCGCTCGAGCCAATCGCCATAGTTCGCGATTCCTTGAGGTCCTGATCTCGTCACCACTCACCTCCGGTCGTAAGGCCGGAGTGTCAACTGATTCGGGGGAAGCTTGGCCTCGGCCTGGGCTGCGCGGTTAGAAGGCAATTTCACCTCTCGATTTTGCGCTCGGCTTCTATGAACATTGGCACAGATAAGTCGCGGGCCTGACCTTGCGCCGACATGATGAATCCGCCCGCTCCAGCAAACTGCTCTTGTTCCTCCGGCGGAACGTTCTTGAGACATTCGATCCGGTATGCAAAAAGCCATTCGTCCCCGATGCGCCCGGAAAGCGTAAAGCCTAAGCGATAGTCCGGCTGACCGAGCGGAACCCGAGCCGCGTGATCCTTCGCCAACTGCTGCGCCTGTTCCTTGGTGATTGCCGCCATTGCCTTCTAACGAATGAAAGGGACTTCCCCTACTCGAAGCGGGCCGAAGCTCGCACGGCATCGAAGTGCCAAGATTGACGTGACGTCGTTCAATCCAAAGACGAGAGGGGAAGTCATGGAACAGATTACTACCGTGGGGATCGACCTGGCAAAGAGCGTGTTTTCGCTGCATGGGGTGGATGGCGCGGGCAGGACGGTACTGCGCCGGACGGTGCGCCGCGATCAGCTCGAGCGAGTGGTGGCGGGGCTATCGCCGTGCCTGATCGGGAAGGAGGCGTGCTCCGGGGCGCACGACCGGGAGCTTGGTGCCCAGGCGCGGCTCTCGGGGCCCGCGCAGCGGCTGATGAAGATCCGCGGCATCGGGCCGACCACGGCGCTGCTCAAAACAGGCCGTTTATAGTGACGCAGTCCGACCTTCGATCATCACCACCAGAACCCTTGCAGTTCCGGGAAAGTCCTTATAGCTCGCGTTGAGCCGCCGCCGAAGGCGGTCGGCTGCGACGCGTTGTTATGCGGCATTGGACTGCGCATTGCATTGGCCTACGATTGCCTGCTCACGACCCGAACCTGTCACCGCTGGGTATTAGGAGCGGCCATTCGCGGGCGACCGCGGCCCGTTCGATTACCCGGTCCGCGCGTTGCACCGCTATGTCGGTTGAACGTCAAGCCTTCGGAGTGGACATCACCGTGGCTTGCTTTCCATACACCAACGCAAGAATGACGCCATAGATAATGAATTCAACCACGCCGTATATGAACCATTGCAGTGCAAGCGAGTACGGAATGTTGATCATTGCAAAGCTGCCGTACGCCATTCCGGAACTCATCCAGATGCCGATGTAGAGTCCGTAGCGTGCACCTTCCATCGCTCCGTTACCTTCATATCCTTTCGAGAAGATGAGCGTAAAGAAGAACGCGCCAATGATTGCGAGCACGTGATAGATCCACATGAGGGACATCATGTCGGGCCGCCAAACAGATTGAGTGGCCTCATATGCGGGTTTGAGAATGACGCCGTGGACGAGAAACATCATGATTTCCATGGCTACAAACACCGCCACAAACCCAGTCCAGAATTTCTTGTTCATATCGGATTCCTTGATTGTGGATGACATGAGACCCGATGAGTGTAGCCTCACGCGATCAGACTACGCCCGAGCCTTTGCCTGCTCAACTACGCGGAACGGTATAGGCACCACCGGGGCATGAAGCCCGGGTTCAGCGGCGAGCCGCGCAGCGGATGGTCCACTGCAAGCGGTTGTTAGGCGCTGCCACTCACCCTGCGCTCTTGTCATCCTGCATCATGCCGATGATGTTACCCTCGGTGTCCTTGCAGTACGCAAGCCAGCCTACCCCCTTGATCGGCATCTTGGGCACCGCGAGAGTTGCTCCGGCGGCGAGGGCTTTCCGAACTGAGTCGTCCACGGACGGAACGCCGATGGTGCAGACATAGGCATTGACCGGCTGTCCATCCGCAGGAGCAGATCCACGCCGAAACAGGATACCCCCGTCTATGCCGGGCTCCGCTTCGGGCCCGGTAGTGACGAGCCAATATCGATTCTCATTCGGAATCTCGACACCGGGAATGACCCATTCCTTGATGTCCCAGCCGAAGACATGACGATAGAACTGAGCCGCCCGTTCCGGATCGGCAGCATGGATCTCAAAGTGAATTACTCTGTTCATGCGTTCCCTATGGTTGTCCGCGTGCGCCTAACGCCCCAGGTCACCGGGCGGCGACAGACGCCGGAGGCGGCTGCTGACGCTCCGGTGCAACTGGTTGTTGGGCCGGTTTGTCTGCGGTCCTTCGTGCGCTTCTCGGGTCTGGGGTTCAAACATCACGCTGTTCACTCTTCGCGTAAAGCTGGGCGGCAACGGAGGTCAGTCTCTCTTTTTGCTCGAGCCTGGACAAGAGTTGTCCCGGCAGGCGACCGGAGCCATTGGCGGCTCCCCAGACGGCGCCGGCCATTGCCCCGATGGTGTCTACGTCCCCTCGGATGGACGCCACAAAGGACAGGAGCTCAAGGAGAGGGGCGTCGATGAAGCGCAACGCGCAGTACAGGGCGGTCACGCATGACTCGTGGGCAGAGATTCCGTTCCCGAGCCGCCGCCGGACCTCAAGGGCCGTCGGGGGGGACTTCGTTGCTGTGAGCCAATCGCGAGCAAACGCAAGACGCTTCTGGAACGCCTCCAGGGTGCAGTTGGCAGCTGCGGCTTCGACAACCGACAAGCCGTGCTGACCGAGAGCGGCGCGCGCGGTCGCCGTGGCGATTAGCACTGCCCCTTCCTCCCCAATAGGGTGGGCGTGCGTGACGCGGGCGGCCAGGCGTGCCGCCTCCACAAGTTCCTGCTGGCGTCCGGCGAAGAACAGTCCGATCACGGGAGAGCGCATCGCGCCGCCATTTCCGAAGGAGCCCTCGGGGTAAACGGAGCGATTGGCTTTTTCCCAGGTGGTCCCGCTCGCGACGCGCTTGAGCAGCTTGGCAGTTCCGGGACCGTAGCCGCGAGTCCATCTGTAGCCGGCAGCGAACCTGCGCGCAAGATCGTCGGGCTCGACCCGACCGTGCGACAGCAGGGACTCAGCGACGTCGAGCGACATCTGGGTGTCGTCAGTCCAGCGCATCTCGTCGCGGCTCGTCGTGCCGATGAAGCGCCACACGAGGCGCTCGAGAAATCCGCCTTCGGCCGGCGCGCCGACGGCGTCGCCGAGCGCCAGGCCGAGAAGGCAGCCCTCGAAGTGGTCACGGGTGATCACGCGAATTGCGCAGCGGGCCGATGATCGCTTTTACTCGGCCCAACGCCCAGCATCGGCCGGGCGCGGCTTGTTGCGCCTCGGTTGCACGCTGCTGTTAGGCGTGTTGCGGCCTCTTGGCAATGCCACCTCGTCTACTCGTCCTCAGGTAAGGCGTCAAATTCCTTACGCTTGCCCTCGAGCCACGCCTGCATCGCTTCCGGCCGGTTCACGAGCGATTGCATCCTGTTCATGGCTACAAGATGCTCGGGATCCTTCTTCTGAAACATTTCCATGCCGTGTTGCCTGCTCATTCCGGCGATCTGGTCAAACGCGTTCGCATGAAACTGCTTGTCACAAGCCCCACCAAGTTGTCTGCACGTCATTGTCTTCATGGCATTTCTTCGCTCCGGGAATGCAGCACACCCAAACGTTCGCGCCGCGTCGCGCCGCGCGTAGCGCGCAGTGAAAGGCGTCGGCCGACAACGCGGTGTCAGGCGCCATCTTGCGGCCAGTCGAATCGAGCCGCGTCCTTGACCATCGCGTCAATCCGCACCGACGACGCAATATGACGCAACTCTCGGCGGACTCGCGACAGGGGGTGCTGCGGCAACCTGTCATCGAACCGCTCGTCATCGAAAGACCAGCCGATGGGGACGAACCGGCCATCCTCGAGACGCCCTGTCCCATTCCTGAGCGCCTCGTCAACGAGCAGTGCTTCGCGCGCACCAGTCATGCCCTGCTCATGGCACTGAATCTTGATGACGAAACTGAAATCTCGAAACGGAACGGTGATGGCACCGACGTACGCAGCCCCGCGCGCCTGCTCGTCGCGCGCCTTGCAGATGAGCCAGATGCCCGGAACGCCATCAAGTGGAAGCACTCGGCACTCTACGACCTGCATCTGCGCTCCCCCCTGAGCCGCGTAGAACTCTCGCAGTTGGTCGGTGGATGCCGCCGCGGGCAAGTCTGGTGTGAGCGGGAAGAAGTAGAGCCCGACGCCGCCCCCTTCGGGCAGGAACCAGACCCGTGCTCCGTCCTGGTCGCCCTGAAACCTGTAGCGTGAAGCGTCAAACGTAACCGAGTTGAGCGAGGCCGGCGGGCGCCGGCGGAATATCGCATCCAAGAGGGTCATGCGTAGGACGTCCAACGCGGATCTGTGCGGCGGGCCGGCACAACCATTGACGAAGCGCGCCGCTGGCGGGCCGTCCGCAGCGGCGCCGGGTTACCGGTCGAATCTGCGCAGAAGTGCTTACAGGTCCCCATGATGTTGAGGCAACTTGTCGGTGATCTCGAACCACGGGGCCTTTGACCCGACGAAGATGTGATGCGAAGGGCGGACACCCGGATCGTCATCGAGGGTGCCAAGGGCCAACGCGAAGCTCTCGGGTTGCGCCTCAGTGATGAACTGAAGTGTCGAGCCGCACGAGCGACAGAAGGTGCGCAACACCCCGGGCGAGGAACGATATGACCCGATGTTGTGCTCTCCAGAGATCATTACGAAATCGCTGATTTTGACTCGAGCGTATGTGCCGAACGCGGCGCCGTGAGCCTTGCGGCACATGGAGCAGTGGCAATGAGTCGCGCGACCCAGCGGTCCCCGGATCTCGTAACGAACGCTTCCACAAAGACAACTGCCTCGAATCATGACGGTGCCTTTTCGACCGCTAGCGCTACAGTTCACCCGCGGGCAACAGGCCGAGCCTGGCGCACGCCGGGTGCGACGACGGGTTAGACCGCTTGCTGCAACTTGCGAACATGGCGCACCATAACTGCAACAGCAGAAGGTTCGAGGGTCAATGGGATGTGCCCCACATTGGGCAACAACTCAACCTCCCAGCCCTTGCCTGCGGCACGGACGATCTCCTCCAGCTTCTCGGTACGAAATGCTTCGTCTGCAGCGCCTGCCAGAACTGCGCACGGTTTCGCGACGCGCTGAATGTTGGCCACATAGTCGCGCTCCGGCCGAAAATTCATGGCAAGGTTGAAGTCATACTCTGGTGTGAGAAGAGTCCGCGCCTGCTCATTCAGCGCGAATGACGCAACGGGCAACCAGTTGAAGGCACGAATGCCGAGCGAATTCAGTACCGCCAATCCGATAATTCGTGGAACGCCCACGTTGACCCAGCCGCCACTTCCTGGACGTTGGTTTGGGGCGCTCTCGCTGAGGAAAGGGGAGAGCAGAAGATAGCTTCCGAAGAGGGACTGGTTCTCGCCTCCCGCAAAGCGAAGGACAAAGCCGCCACCCGAGGAGAAGCCAGCAAGCGTAGAAGGCTGCGGCGGACGAACTGCGCGGACGAAGTCGGCCAGATCGGAGTCGAGTTGTCCGATGTGGCGAATGTGGCCCTTGGCACCCGACTGCCCATGGCCGCGCATATCGAGGGCAAACGCCTTGTATCCCGCCGCCGCAAGCGCTTTAGCCATCGGGTGCATGCTATTGCTGCTTGCGGAAGAGCCGTGGATAAGGGTAACGCTTCCGCGTTGTACGCCGACCGGGACGTACTCGCGGTAAGCCAGAGGCTGACCGTCCGACGCCTGAAAGATCAGTACCGGAGGTAGATCCGAGAAGTCTACTGACCTGAACGGATCGTTGATGGTTGCCATGGGCGCTGGAGGAGTCGGGCCACCGAAGGCGATGCTTCCCGCAAGCGCGAGCAGCGCGACAACGAAGATCAGAACTGGAATGAGCATCCGGGGCCGGGGTTTCATGCGGCCTAAGGTTCGCCATCAGCCGCCGCCGAGCGGCGACGCCGCGAGGCAACTGCAAGCGGCACGCTTGCAGCGGTCGCCTGCAAGGGGGTGTTAGGGCTCAGGCCCATTGTAGGCGCCTCCTTCAACTCGGCCGGAGGAAATGTCGACCTTGAACGGGTGCCAAGTGTCCTCAATCGACCAGGCCTCTCCGATAATTGCGTCGTCAACCACGGAAAGGTTGCGTATCCCATCCCAGGAAATGCGTTTCGTCTTCCACCTTATTCCCTCCGCAGTCAACAGCCGTAGCCAAAGGGTCTCTTCAAAGAGCAAGGCACGCTCACCAGCAATGGCGAGTACGGAATTGACCATGCCTCCAAATTCGGCGACAGCGTTCCGTGACTCAGGGTCGACGACATATACGTCTCCCCCAGATACAACCACAACGTGCCGTTCGTCGGGATGAGCATAGGCACCCGAGAATTCTGTGAGGCCCGGCTGAAAGTTACCGACCCAAGGCTCAGTCTGGTCAACGCCGAATCGGACGACGAAACCTTCGCGGTGCGTGCCTTGGCCGGTCTCACTGAATGACTTAGCCATCGGCCCGTAGGGCGGCAATCCGGGCAGCACCTCGAACGCGACCATTGTCTGAGCCCTAACGTTCGCGGCCAGGCGCGGTGGGCGTAGGCGCGTTGAGCGCCGAGCGAAAAGCGTCGCTCTGCGCGGCGCTGTTAGCGCGCAGACCTTCGAGGCCGTGGCCAGAGGCTCGGATCGCGCGCCGTGTGCAAGACGCCGAGAACGACCACCCGCTTGGATTCAACGCGGTAGAAGACACCATACGGAAACTGCGATAGGAGGGCGCGGCGCACCTCGCCGTGGACCTGCGCAAACACCTGCGGATAGCGCTCGATGGCATCAAACGCGGAACCGACAGCAGTTAGAAAACGCTCGCCCAGCCCTTTCGCTTGCCTTTCGTAGTACCCAAACCCAGCTGCAGGATCCCGCCGCACCTGCCGACGGTAGACGACCGGCAGAGACATCAGCGTCGCCGGGCGTCGGCGAGCACTTGGTCTCTGGAAACTACGTCGTCGGGGCTCTTGTCGTGTTCGGCCAGTCGTTCGTCAAGCACTTGGCGGTGGGCGTCACCCAAGGGCACGGTGGAAGGCTCTGCGGCCAGACTGGCCCAGATGACCTCGGCCAAGCGTAGGCGCTCCTCGGGCGAAAGCTTCAGGATCTCGGCAACGTCGGCGTCACTCATATGGCTAGCCTACCACTCCAGATATCTGCGCGCTAACGTAGAGCTAACCGCCCGACGACGGCCAGGGCGACTTGCCGTTGGCGGTCCGGTTGAGCGACATGTTAGACGCCAGCACACCGCCTGCGCGCAATGCTGGATAGCGTTTGGCCCAACCAGGCTGCCGGCAAGTAGGCAAAGATGAGATCGACGGTGTTGAACCAGGCGGACCCTGGTAGCAGAAACACGTTTGCAATGCCTCCCAGCAAGAAGAGCACACCTACGGCGTAGGCCGGAGCACCGGACCTTGAAGGAGCAAGCAAGGCCGCGACGAAGGCGCCGACAACCGTGCCGAGGGCGTGTGCCAAGAAGGGAAGCAGGAAGTGCTTTGCCTCGAACAGGTGCAGCGAGGCTTTGAGGCCTTCCATTGTCGTGACGTCGGCACCGGGAGGCGGCGGAATGATCTTGCCGCTGACCATGATGATGCCCATGTTGACCACACTGCCGACGACGAACCCAAGGACTACTGCGAAAACGACGCGAAGGATCTTGCGCATGCGGCTCCTCGAGTTGTGGCGTCTAACGCGGAGCTCAGCCGCGGCGAAGCCGTCGGCTGCAGCGCATCGTTAGGCTCTTGTCTTCATTGGCCCAACGACATGGATGTCCACGCTCATAGGGCGCGGGCGACGATGAAGGGTCGGAAGTCACTTCTCTTCGAGCCGTGACGCTCGTTCTCCAAGATTTCGAAACCGGCGGCGCAGATGGCGCGTTCAAGTGATGCGGCGGAAAAGGTGGTTACGCTGGGCGCTTTGCCCACAAGGCGCATAAGCGGGATGGCGAGGCGGATGAGCGGGTTCATGTCGCCGACGCAGGGCGTCTTGGAGATGAAGAGACCGCCCGGCGCCAGCAGGGTCTGGATATGGCCGAGCACGGCGGGCAGGTTTCCGGCGAGGTGAAGATAGTTGAAACCGAGGACAACGTCATAGCGGGCGTTTTCACGCGCCAATGTGCCGGCGGTTGCTTGACGGAAGCTCAGTTGGCGGTTCAGCCCGTTCTGGCGAACCCTTGCGAGCTTTTCCTGCGCGATAGCGATCATGCGCGCGGAAATGTCGGTGGCCAGATAGCTCTCTGCGGCATCTGCAAGGCGCAGGGCCGCCGTACCTGTGCCGCAGCCGAGTTCCAGCGCCCGCGCGCTGGGAGCCATGAGCGCGCGCGTGCGCGCCAATGTCCTCTCGAAACCGGCCTCGTCGGCAATGGGGGAGGCGGCATATTTCCGCGCAGCCTTGTCCCAGAACTGCGCGTCTTTCCCGCTCATCTGATGTTCTCGTTCCATCTTCACATCTGTCTCAGTCATATCGCACAGGATTGTTGTGCGCAGCCTAACGTTCGCGTTTTGCCGCGCCGCACGGAGTGCGTAGCACGGAGTAACAGGCGTCGGTAAACAACGCGCCGTTTGGCAGCCTGGTCATCGGATGCCTTGACGCTTGGCAGAGAAACACGGAATTCGAGGACCGCATTTGCGGGAATGGCGTCGGGCACACCGGCATAGCGATATCCGAGATGTGGGCCGACGCGAATTCGACGCTTGCCGCCCGCCCACATGCCCTCAACACCGTATTCCAGGCCAGCGATCACGTGCCGTCCCCCAATTCGAAAAGAGTACTTCTGATTTTCCCGAACACATTCGCCGCGGTTCAAGAACAGGCTGTATTCAACCTCGACGATAGATCCACGGTCAGCTGTTGCACCGTCTCCTACTTGAAGATCTTCGTACTCAACCCCTCCGCGGCCCCGTTGCATAAGCTGCCTAACGACTGAGCTCGGCGGCGCGGACGGATCGCCGAGGGAAGCAGCCTGCGCCGAGCCGCGTCCGCTGCAGCGCCTTGTTAGGTGGCCGAGTTGTCACAAGGACCACCACCTTACGGCATTGTCCGCACCGCAATTCGGGCACCTTCCGCCCCCATGGGTCGCAAGGCCGGCTTTCTTACGACAATCGGACCACGCAATTGGAACTTGGGCAAGCACGAACGCGCTAATAGCAAGGCATACCCATCCGATATAGGGATAGTCAAGGAAAAACGTTAGTATCGACACGGCGACCAGAGCGAGAGCAAGTATCAAGAAAACACCAGGAGCGCTCGATCCCCCTGGGGCTGGCTGCGCCCAATCCGCACTAAATCTAGATCGACAGCTGGAACACCTCATTGCGTTACTCGCCGTCTAACGTTCGCGTTTTGCCGCGCCGCACGGAGTGCGTAGCGCGGAGTAGTAGGCGTCGGTTAGCAACGCGCTGTTAGACGGCCTAGTCGACATTCGGTGGAATGACTTCGCGAGCCGTTCGGAAGTCCTTCCCTCGAATCGCGAGTTGCCATTTGTCCTCGCCGATGGACTGGACACGCATCCCGGTGGCGCCTGACTTGTGCAGGTGGGAAGCAATCTTGTCGATTGTCCGCCGCGTTCCAACTTCTCGAAAGTACGGAACGATGGCGTAGGGGGCTCCCAGGCGCTGCACGACGCGGCTCGCAACGCAGTCGAGTCTATCTGCCGCTTCGATGGTCTCGATGAATATATGGTCATCGTCGATTCGGGACCCTTCAAGTTCCGGACACGAGCCGCGGGGTTCAAAGACAAATACATCCCATGCTCCATCGATGGTTTCGTAGGCCACCAGCTCAACAAGCGTGGGACCGGAAGGGTGAATGTGCTGTCCTGTGTATCGTGATTTGTCCATTCCGCAAGGCCGTCTAATGTTCGCGTTTTGTTGCGCCGCCCCGAGCGCGTAGCGGCGAGGAATAGGCGTCGGACAACAACGCGCTGTTAGGCGTCATTTTGACCGACGGCGGCGCAAACGCCGTCCTGGAGTACCAAAGTAGTGATCGGTAGAGCTCTTTCCGGAACCGTTTGCAACAGTGACAGCAAAGTGGTGCCCATAGACGCGGTCAGTACCAAACCGGACGCGAAGCGTCCCAAAAGCCTCGACGCTCACGCCATGCTTTTTACACAGGTCCGGTAGCGCGACTTTGCTGTAAAGCGAGATCGCGCGAAGAAGCTTTCGCGACGCGGGACTGCCTGATGTCGTCCCGTGCAGAAGATCCACCTCGATATAGCCCTCGGCTCCGGCCGCCGCTTCGCCAAACACATCCATCGCGTAGTGGCCAATCATTAGCCCAATTCCACTAGCCAGCGAATCGGCGATGTTGTGGCCTACGGACTTAAGTGCGCTGAATCTCATGACGCCTAACGCCGCAGTTCAGCGGCGGCGCGCACGCGACGCCGTATCACCGTCCGCTGCAGCTGCTTGTTAGACGCCAGCCACCGCACACGTAAAGAACACTCGTTCGCGTAGCACGGCCTCGGGACGATACGCATCAGGCAGAACACCGCCCTCGCGCAGTGTCGTAACCTGTCCTCCAGCATCTACGAAGCTGTGGTTCAGAACTTTCGAGACATCAGCGAAATCATAGCCGTCCGGAAGTTGAAAGAACTCCATGTGAAACGACGACCCGTACGAAAAGTGGCGTCCGTCGCGCATTTGAAAAACCCAGCCCGTCCAACCCATCGTTGTCTCGCCGTGAATCTGCCGGAGCAGCGGCAGGGGTATCGCGTACTTCGATGCGGCGGCCGAAGCGACGTCGTAGTCATTGATTCGGTTTCCGCCTGCTACGAACGTCGCGACAATCTGGCCATACGGATCGGGGCCGCCCCTGTGTCCTCCACCGTTGATTTCTTCCTTTATCCGCCGCTTGGCTAACTCCACCAAACGTTCCTTCGATTGAATGACCGCACACGCCAGGAACGTGCCGTCCCTCAGCGTTAGCGAGCAGCGATACCTCGGCCCATAGATCGAATCGTCGATCGGCTGAACGGTGCCCGTGATCTGTCGCACCCAGTCGTACATCGTCTTGGTTGCTAACCCCTCCGTTCTGTGGCAACGCCGTTCCCACGGTATTCGCGCACAACTCTGATGGCGCCAACGATGTTCTGATTGATGGTGGCAAGTTCCTCGGCCGGTACCCAGAGCTCCAAATGCTCTCGACCGCCAACCTGTCTTACCTCGAACCTCGCGAGGTACTCAGCGTTGACCTCGAACGCCGTGACATACCCGGCTCCGCGTTCGCGCACATTCCAGCGCTCCGCGATCTGCGCAGCGTAATGCTCGTTTAGCACCGGATAGAAAAGCGGTTGCTCGGGTAGTCGCGGTGGAAATGCCTTCCAGCCGCTGGCAGCGATTAGCTCGAGTTCCGCCGGCCCGACCGGTCGAAAAAGTGCTCTGGCTGCCACTGCGCTCAAACGATGGCGTCTAACGTCGCCCATGAGCGGCCGAGCAAGCGGGCGAGGCCCGCTTGCGAAGGTCCGCCTCGATGGGCAGGTTAGGCCCGTTCATCTTCGGACAGTGGGGCTGCACTCGGTTCTCGGTTACCCGCTCGATAAAAGGGCTAAGTAGGATAGACAAATGGCTCAAGGCAGACCTGCGGCTTGACCCAGACACGAAGGCCATAGGGGATAACTGAGTAGCCATCATATCGCCCAGTAAATGTATTCGTAGCAGCGAATTCAAGGAACCGACCTCGCTTGTCGTCGACGA
>JAOUGZ010000366.1 GCA_029865405.1 Betaproteobacteria bacterium | reverse complement strand
CCCGCGACGCGCAAGATCATCCACCTCGACATGGACGCGTTTTACGCCTCCGTCGAACAGCGCGACGACCCGACGCTGAAGGGCAAGCCGGTCGCGGTCGGCGGCTCGCCGCAGGGGCGCGGCGTGGTGGCGGCCTGCAGCTACGAAGCGAGGAAATTCGGCATCCATTCGGCCATGCCGATGGCGCGTGCCGTGCGCGTCTGCCCCGAGCTGGTGATCGTGCGGCCGGATTTCTCCAAGTACAAGGCGGTGTCGCAGCAGGTGATGGCGATCCTGCGCTCGGTGACGCCGCTCGTCGAGCCGCTGTCGCTCGACGAGGCGTATCTCGACGTCACCGAGAACGCGCTCGGCCAGCCGCTCGCCATGGAAGTGGCGAGGCATCTGAAGGCACGCATCTTCCTGGAGACTGCGCTGACCGCGTCGGCCGGTGTCGCGCCGAACAAGTTCCTGGCGAAGATCGCCTCGGGCTGGAACAAGCCGAACGGCCTGACCGTAATCGCGCCGGAGCGGGTCGAGGCCTTCCTGCAGCAGCTGCCGGTGGAAGCGCTCTGGGGCGTGGGCCCGGTGACAGCGAAGAAGCTGCGTGCCCTGGGCATCGAGCGGCTGGTCGACGTACGCAGCGCGGATGAAGCGCAGCTGCGCCGGGCGGTCGGCAGCCACGCCGACTGGCTGCAGCGCCTGTCGCGCGGCGACGATCCGCGGCCGGTGACGCCGAACCGGCCGTGGAAGTCGATCTCCTGCGAGGACACCTACCCCGAAGACCTCAGCGAGCTGCGCGAGATGCGCGCGGAGATCGAGCGCCTGGCGAAGCGCACGGCGTCCTCGCTGGAAAAGAAGGGCCTCGCGGCGCGCACCGTGACCATCAAGGTGCGCTACGCCGATTTCACGACAGTGACGCGCAGCCACACCGAGGCGCCGGCGACGAACGACGCGGCGCGCCTCGTCGAGCGCGCGCGCATCCTGCTCGAGCGCACCGACGCGGGCAAGCGGCCGGTGCGCCTGCTCGGCGTCGGCGTGCATGGTCTCGCCGCGGCCGGAGGCGCGTCCACCCCCGGGCCGCTGCCGCTCGAGGCCAGGGGGCCGCTTTCCCCCGCGGATTTGCTCTAGATCAAAGGCGCGGGGGGATCCCGGCATTACCGTGCCGACTGGAGTAAACCAAGACATGGATCCCAGCAAGCTGTCCCAGTTTGAAATCGTTGCGCGGCAGGATTTTTCCGACGTCACCTACCTGCTCGAGGTGCGCCATCCGCTGATGGCGAAAGCGGCCCGGCCGGGCCAGTTCGTGATCGTGATGGCGCACGAGCATGGCGAGCGCATCCCGCTCACCATCGCGGATTTCGACCGCGCGAAAGGCACCATCACCCTGGTGATCCAGGCGGTGGGCAAGACCACGCGCGAGATGCAGCAGTCCTGCGTGGCGGGTACGACGCTGCACGCGCTCGTCGGCCCGATGGGCATCCCGAGCCCCGTGGGCAGCGCGAAGAAGGTGGTCTGCGTGGGCGGCGGCCTGGGCGTGGCGCCGATCTTCCCGCAGGCGCGCGGCTTGAAGGAAGCGGGCGCCTACGTGATCGGCGTGCTTGGCTTTCGCACCAAGAGCCTCGTGTTCTGGGAGGACAAGTTCCGCGCCTGCTGCGACGAGCTGATCCTGTGCACCGACGACGGCTCGGCCGGCCTCAAGGGCCTGGTCACCGAGGGCATCCGGCGCGCCATCGAAAAGCACGGCGACATCGACGAGGTCATCGCCATCGGCCCGCCGGTGATGATGAAGGGCTGCGCCGAAGCGACGCGCGCGCACAAGATCAAGACCCTGGTGAGCCTCAACCCGATCATGGTCGACGGCACCGGCATGTGCGGCGGCTGCCGCGTGAAGATCGGCGACCAGGTCAAGTTCGCCTGCGTCGACGGCCCGGACTTCGACGGCCACAAGGTGGATTTCGACGACCTGATGACGCGGCTGCGGCGCTATACGCAGGTCGAGCGCGCCGCGGCCGAGCGCTGGTCGGCGAACTGCCGCATGAAGGACCTGGCGGACCCGGCCGCGCCCGCCGTCGAGCTGCTCGAGCTGCCCGATCCCTTCGACGACGTGAAGGGCGGGTAGCGTGCCGGCGGCGAAGAAGAAGACCATCCGCACCATCCCGCAGGAACGCACGCCGATGCGCGAGCAGGACGCGCGCGCGCGCGCGAAGAACTTCGACGAAGTCGCCTGCGGCTACGATGTCACCGAGGCCCTGCGCGAGGCCGAGCGCTGCCTGCTGTGCCCGGACGAGCCCTGCGTCAAGGGCTGCCCGGTCAGCATCGACATTCCGGGCTTCATCCGCAAGATCGGCGAGAAGAACTACCGCGGCGCCTACGACGTCATCGCCGAGACCAACCTGCTCGCCGCCGTGTGCGGGCGCGTCTGCCCGCAGGAAACCCAGTGCGAGGAGGTGTGCACCGTGGGCGAGTCGCTCGAGCCGGTCGCCATCGGGCGCCTGGAGCGCTTCGTCGGCGACGCCGCGATCCGCGAGGGCTGGGTCAACGTGCCGCCCATCGAGCCCAGCGGCTTTCGCATCGGCATCGTCGGCTCGGGGCCGGCAGGCATGGCGTGCGCGGCGGACATGGCCAAGGCCGGCTGCGAGGTCACGGTGTTCGAGGCCTTCCATCAGCCCGGCGGCGTGCTGAAGTACGGCATCCCGGATTTCCGCCTGCCCAACGAGGTGGTCGACGCCGAGATCGAGAACCTGCGCAAGATCGGCGTGCGCTTCGAATGCAACACGCTCGTCGGGCGCCTGTTCACCATCGAGCAGATGGTCGACGAGCTCGGGTTTCACGCGGTGTTCGTCGGCACCGGCGCGGGCTATCCATCGATGCTCGGCGTCCCGGGCGACTCGCTGAACGGCGTGCTCTCGGCGAATGAGCTGCTGACGCGCTGCAACCTGATGCGCGCGCGCGACGCCGCGTTCGACACGCCGATCCCGCTCGGTCGGCGCGTGGCCGTGATCGGCGCGGGCAATACCGCGATGGACGCGATGCGCGTGTGCCTGCGCCTGGGCGCGGAGAAGGTCTACTGCGTCTACCGGCGCTCGCGCGCGGAATGCCCTGCGCGCGCCGAGGAAGTGCACCACGCCGAGCAGGAAGGCATCGAGTTCCACTGGCTCACTGCACCAGTGGCGATCCTCGACGACGGCAAGGGCGGCGTGCGCGGCATGCGCTGCATCCGCATGGAGCTCGGGGCCCCGGACGATTCCGGGCGGCGCCGCCCGGTGCCGGTGGCGGGCAGCGAGTTCGACTTCGAGGCCGACCAGGTGGTGTACGCGATCGGCACCAACGCCAACCCGATCATCGGCCAGACCTCGCGCCTGAAGCTGGACAAGCGCGGCTACATCGCGACCGACGAGAGCCTCGCCACGTCGATGGCGGGCGTGTACGCCGGCGGCGACATCGTCACCGGCGCCGCAACCGTGATCGAGGCGATGGGCGCGGGCCGCAAGGCCGCGCGCAGCATGAAAGCCTATCTCGGCATCCGCGATCCCGCGCGCGCCGCGGCCGGGCAGACGCTCTTCGGCATCGACCTCGGCGAGCGCAATTTCGTGCGCCTGCGCGCCGCCGCCTAGGAAAGTCCATGCAGACTGCGCAAGAAAAGACCGTCACCACCCTCAAAGAGCACATCGTCGAGATCATCAGCGACTCGGGCGAGGGCGCGCAGCGCTGCGGCCAGTCGCTCGGCGCCATCGCCGCGCGCATGGGCAACGGCATCTGGACCGTGGAGATCATCCCGGCCGAGATCCGCCCGCCGGCGCGCTCCATCGCCGGGGCGAGCGGCAACCGCATCCGCATCGGCGCGCAGCGCGTCACCAACGGCGGCGACGAGACCGACCTGGTGGTCGCCTTCAACGAGCAGGTGCTGCTCGGACGCGTGCGCGCGGGCGAGCTCAAGCCCGGCTGCACCATCCTGCTGGAAAACATGTGGCGCAGCCACGGCGACGCGGCGATCGCCGCGGCG
>JAOUGZ010000365.1 GCA_029865405.1 Betaproteobacteria bacterium | reverse complement strand
CGGATACGGTCCAGCTCTCGGCGATCGACGGGTAGGGCTTGGTGCCGCCCGGGTCGTTCGGATCGACGCGCAGCAGCGTGTTGTAGAACGGCGCGATCGGATGGATCAGGCCGAAAGTTTCCTCGCGGTGGCCGTCGTAGGACGGCGGCTCGGACGGAACGGGAAAGACCAATTCGCCGCCGGAACGGGGCGTTTGCGCCTGCAGCGGGAATGCAAGTACGGCGCTGGCCGCGATGGCCAGCAGACCCGCGAGTCGTTTCATCATGATGCACCTCCTCCTCGATATGCCGGGACCCCCCTGCGGGGGGTCCTCTGTTTTGACCACTTGCCGACTGCAAACGGCTACTTAATGGGGTTCATTCCTTTCTGTCAAGCAAGATGGCACGCCGCCCAATGCCCGGGGCGGATTTCTCGCAGCGCGGGCACTGCCGCACTGCAGCGATCGATCGCGATCGGGCAGCGCGGGTGGAATACGCAGCCTGAAGGGGGATTGAGCGGGCTCGGCACCTCGCCGCGCAGCACGGTGCGCTCGCGCTTGGCCTCGATTTTCGGATCGGGGATGGGCACTGCCGACAGCAGGGCCCGCGTATACGGATGCAGCGGCTCGTCGTAGATCGCCTTGCGGTCGGCGAGCTCGACGAGCTTGCCGAGGTACATGACCGCCACGCGATCCGATATGTGGCGCACCACCGAAAGATCGTGCGCGATGAACAGGTACGTCAGCCCAAGTCGCGCCTGCAGCTCTTCCAGCAGGTTGATGATCTGCGCCTGGATCGACACGTCGAGCGCCGATACCGGCTCGTCGCAGATGATGAGCGAGGGCTCCATGGCAAGCGCGCGCGCGATGCCGACGCGCTGGCGCTGGCCGCCGGAGAGCTGGTGCGGGTAGCGCTTCGCGTGCTGCGGCAGCAAGCCGACCTGCGTGAGCAGCTCGCGCACGCGCAACTCGCGCTCTCCCTTATCGCGCACGAGGCCGTGCACCTTCAGCGGCTCGGCGAGGATCTGGCCGATGGTCATGCGCGGGTTGAGCGAGGAATAGGGATCCTGGAAGATGACCTGCACGCGGCGCCGCACTGCACGCAGCTCGGCCGCGTCGAGCGACACCATGTCGATGCCCTCGAATACGACGCTGCCGCTCGTGGGCTGCTCGAGCTGCAGGATGCAGCGGCCGGTGGTGGTCTTGCCGCAACCGGATTCGCCCACCAGGCCGAGCGTCTCGCCCTTGCGGATGGTGAAGCTCACGCCGTCGATCGCGCGCACCACGCCCACGGGCTTGGTGAACATGCCGCCGCCGATGGGGAAATGCTTGACCAGGTTGCGTACCTCGAGCAGCGCTTCGCTCATGTCACCGGCTCCTTCGCCAGCGTCGCGGAAACCCAGCACGCGGACATGTGGCCCGTGGTGCCGCACGCGGCGAGCGGCGGCGCCTCGGCGCACTTGTCGATGCGGTAAGCGCAACGCGGCGCGAACGCGCAGCCGGGCGGCAGCTTGGTCAGATCCGGCGGCTGGCCCTCGATGGGATCGAGCTTGGCGCGGATCGGCTCGTCCAGGCGCGGCACCGAGCGCAGCAGCCCGAGGGTGTAGGGATGGCGCGGATCGGCGTAGATCTCGGCGGCGGTGCCGCTCTCGATGATGCGCCCGGCATACATGACGTTGACGCGATCGGCGTAGCGCGCCACCACGCCGAGGTTGTGCGTGATGATGAGCATCGCCACGCCGAGGCGGCGCGACAGATCCTGCAACAGCTCCAGGATCTGCGCCTGGATGGTGACGTCGAGCGCGGTCGTCGGCTCGTCGGCGAGGATCAGCGGCGGATTGCAGGCGAGCGCCATGGCGACCATCATGCGCTGGCGCATGCCGCCGCTGAACTGGTGCGGGTACTGGCCGAGGCGCCGCTCCGGATCCGGGATGCCAACCAGACCGAGCAGTTCCACGGCGCGCGCGCGCGCTGCCTCGATCTCCATGCCAAGGTGGATCTCGAGCCCTTCGGTGAGCTGGCGGCCGATGGTTAGCACCGGATTGAGCGAGGTCATGGGCTCCTGAAATATCATGGCGATGTCGCGCCCGCGCACGTCGCGCATCTCCTCCTCGGTGAGCTTGAGCAGGTCGCGGCCCTTGAACACGATCTCGCCGCCGACGATGCGCCCCGCGGGCTCGGCCACCAGGCGCATGATGGAGAGCGCCGACACCGACTTGCCGCAGCCCGATTCACCCACCAGCGCGACGGTCTCGCCCTCTTCGATGTCATAGGAAACGCCGTCGACGGCGCGCACGACGCCGGCGGACGTCTGAAACTGCGTCTGCAGATTCCTGACTTCGAGCAGCTTTGCCACCTTCCCCCTCCTAAGTAGGGTGGCCACGGGCCGGGCAGTCTACCATGGCGGAATTTCTCCCGGCGCCGGTCATTCGATGAGCAAACGCACGTTAGGGATCTGCAGCGCGGTGCATACGTTGCACGATGGCCTGTCCGACGTGACGTACGTGCTGCTGCCGCTGCTGGCGAGCGCCTTCGGGCTGTCGCTCGCGCAGGTCGGGCTGATTCGCGGCGCGCACCGCGCCGCGATGGCGGCATTCCAGATTCCTGCGGGCCTCGTCGCCGAGCGCTTTGGCGAGCGCGAGTTACTGGCCGGCGGCACGATGCTCGCCGGCGCTGCCTTTGCCGCGTTGGGTTTCGCGCAGGGTTACTGGGCAATCCTCTTCGCCTTGTTCTTCGCCGGTGCGGGCTCGGCGGTGCAGCATCCGCTCGCCTCGACGCTGGTCTCGCGCGCCTATCCGGTGCAAGGGCGCCGCGCTGCGCTCGGCACCTATAACTTCGCCGGCGACGTGGGCAAGTTCGCGTTTGGCGGCACGGTCTCGCTGCTGCTCGTGGCGGGTGTCTCGTGGAAGGTGCCGGTGCTCGGCTTCGGTGCCGTTGCGATCGTGACGGCGATCGCCGTGCTGTCGCTGCTGACCGCGAAGACGCGGACATCCGTACCCAAAGACCAGGCGCCGGCGGATGGCGCGAAAGGGTGGGGAATTCGCGATCGTCCGCGTTTTCTCGCGCTTTGCCTGATCGAGGTTCTCGATTCCAGCACGCGCAGCGCCTTTCTGACGTTCATCGCCTTCCTGCTGATCGCGAAGGGGCTCTCCGCCGGCTGGGCGGTGGCCGCGGTGCCGCTGGTGCTGGCAGGCGGCATGGTGGGCAAGCTCGCCTGCGGCGTGCTCGCCGAGCGCCTAGGCATCGCGCGCATGATCGTGATTACCGAGATTGCCACGGCGGCCGGCATCTTTGCCGCGCTCGCCCTCCCCGCGACCGGCGTGCTCGTTCTGCTGCCGCTGCTGGGCGTCGTGGTGCAGGGCACGTCGTCCGTGCTCTACGCGACGATCGGCGAGTACGTGCGGCCCGAGCGCCTGTCGCGCGCATTCGGCCTGTTCTACACGGTGGGCTCGGTCTGCGGCATTGCCGCCCCGCTCGCCTTCGGGCTGCTCGGCGATCGCCTCGGCGTCGAGGTCGCGATCGCCGCGCTGGGCGGCACGATCCTGCTTACGCTGCCGCTCGTCCTGGCGCTGCGGCCGGAGCGCCCGAAAGCATAATGTCGGCTTCGCGCTCGAGCCGCCACAGGCGCTCGAGCAGCGCGCGCGCCGGCGCATCGCCGATCACCGGCGCCGCCAGCTCCAGGTACTTCGCCTCCAGCTCGCGATCATCGAGCGGCAATTCCGGATCGCCCTTGCGCGCCGGCTGCAAAAGGGCGTGGCGGCGGCCGTCGCGCGTCTCGATCTCCACGCGCGCTGCGCGCTGCGCGGGAAACGCGGCGTCAAGCTGAGGGTCGATCGAGGCGTCGATGCGCTGCATGAGCGCGCGCGTCGCCGGGTCGCCCAGGGCCGCGGGCTCGAACGCGGCGAGGCGCACGCTGCCGTGGCGCAGCGCGTGCGCCACCACATATTTAATGGAAAAGCGCCCTTCTGCCGGCGTGCGCGGGTCCTCGATGCCGGAAACCTCGGTCGAGGCGCGATAG
>JAOUGZ010000363.1 GCA_029865405.1 Betaproteobacteria bacterium | reverse complement strand
TTCGCGTCCTTCAGCGCATCGTAGGTAAGGCCGAGCTTGCTGATCGCCGCGGGGCGCAGGTTGGTGACCAGGGCGTGGGCGCGCGCGGCAAGGCTGCGCAGCCGCGCGCGGCCATCATCGCTCGCCAGGTCGAGCACGACGCTCTTCTTGCTGCGGTTGAGGCTCGCAAAGTAGGCGTTGTGCGCTCCGATCTTGTGCGGGCTCACCCGACGGGCGATGTCGCCCTCGGGCGGCTCGATCTTGATCACCTCGGCGCCGAGGTCGGCCAGCAACATGCCGCAATAGGGTCCGGCGAGCATGTGGCCGACTTCCAGCACCACGATCCCGGAAAGCGGGCCGCTCACTGGAGCACGCGCGCCAGCTCGTCGATCATCTGCGCGAGCGGCGTGTCGTTGGTAAACACGCCCCTGACCCCCGCCTCGAGCAGGCTCGCGCGGTCCTGCGGCGGGATGGTGCCGCCCACGAACACCGGGATGTCGCCGGCGCCCGCGGCGCGCAGGCCTGCGAGCACCTCGCGGCTGAGCTCCTGGTGACTGCCCGAGAGGATCGACAGGCCGACCGCGGCGACGTCCTCGTCGAGCGCGACGCGCACGATGAACTCGGGCGACTTGCGCAGCCCGGTGTAGATCACTTCGGCGCCGGCGTCGCGCAGCGCGAGCGCGATCACCTTGGCGCCGGCGTCGTGCCCGTCGAGCCCCGGCTTGGCGACCAGGATGCGCTTGCCCGCGAGGGGCCCCGCAGCGGCGGCGCTCACAGCCGCACCGGTTCCTGGAATTCGCCCCAGCAGCCCTTGAGGCGCTCCACCATCTCGCCCACCGTCGCGTAGGCGTGGCAGCACTCGACGAGCAGCGGCATCAGGTTCTCCCGGTCGCTCGCGGCGGCGGCCTCGAGCGCGTCGAGCGACCTGGCCGCGCGCGCCGCGTCGCGGCTGCGCTTCAGCTGCGCGTGCTTTTCCAGCACGCGCCCGGCAATCGCCGGATCGAGCCGGAACACCTCGCCGTAGCTGTCCGCCTGCGCCTCGCGGCGGTAGTGGTTCTGGCCGACGACCACGCGCTCGCCGCTGTCGGTGGCGTCTTTCTTCTCCTTGGCGCGCACGGCGATGCGCCGCTGCAGCCAGCCGTCCTCGATCGCCTTCACCACGCCGCCGTAGGCGTCGATCTCGCCCATCACTTCGCGCATGCCGCGTTCCATCTGGTCGGTGAGCCACTCGACGTAGTAGCTGCCGCCGAGCGGATCGACGGTGGCCGCGGCGCCGCTCTCGTGCTGCACGATCTGCTGCGTGCGCAGCGCGATCTCGGCGGAGAACTCGGTCGGGATCTGGAACGCCTCGTCGTAGGCGCAGGTGAAGATCGACTGCGCGCCGCCGAGCACGGCGGCCAGGTTCTCGATCGCCACGCGCACGATGTTGTTGTAGGGCTGCGCGGCGACCAGCGACGAGCCGCCGCACACCACGCCGAAGCGGAACTGCAGCGCTTTTTCATCGGTGACGCCGTGGCGCTCATGCAACAGCCGCGCCCACAGGCGCCGGCCGGCGCGGAACTTGCACGCCTCCTCGAACAGGTCCATGTGCACGTAGAAGAAGAACGACAGTCGGCGCGCGAACTTCGCCACGTCGCCGCCGCGCCGGAGCAGCTCGTCGACGTAGGCAAGCCCGTTGGCGAGCGTATAGGCCATCTCCTCCACCGCGGTGCAACCGGCATCGCGCACGTGGGCGCCGGCGATCGAGATGGCGTTGAAGCGCGGCGTCACCTCGTTGGCGTAGAGGATCGAGTCGGCGATCAGGCGCATCGACGGGCGCACCGGGAAGATCCAGGTGCCGCGCGCCACATACTCCTTGAGGATGTCGTTCTGGATCGTGCCGGTGAGCTGCGCGCGCGGCACGCCCTGCTTGTCGGCCGCGGCGAGGTACATGGCGTAGATGATCGCCGCCGTGCCGTTGATGGTGAACGAGGTGGAGATCGCGCCGAGGTCGATGCCCTCGAACAGCGTCTCCATCTCCGAGAGCGAGAACAGCGACACGCCCACCTTGCCGACCTCGGGCCGCGCCATGGCGTGATCCGGGTCGTAGCCGCACTGCGTGGGCAGGTCGAGCGCCACCGACAGGCCGGTCTGTCCCTGCTCGAGGAGGAAGCGGTAGCGCTGGTTGGACTCCTCGGCCGAGCCGAAGCCCGAGTACTGGCGGATGGTCCAGGGCCGGCCGCGATAGCCGTCGGCGAAGATGCCGCGCGTGAATGGAAAGACGCCCGGCCGTTCGAGGTCCGGCGCGCCCACGAGGTCGCGCGTCGCCACCACGGGCACCGCGATGCCCGAGGGCGTCGCCACGCCGGCGGCGGCCTCCCCGGGCTTGAGTCGTGCGCTCATCGGCTCGTCTCCCTGTGCAGAACGGTCCTCGCGGCCTGCCAGTGCTCGTCGTGGCACCAGGCTTCGGCGAACAGCTCGCGATCGCGGGCGTCGACCTGCGCGCGCGGCAGGCCGAGCTTGCACGCCGCCGCCTGCCACTTGAACGCGCGCATCACCTGCGGGCGCTGCTGCGCGAGCGGCGCGATGTAGCGCTCGACGAAGGCGCCGAAAGGCTCGCCTTCGGGCGCCACCGCCTCGACCAGCCCCGCGGCCAGCGCCGGCGCGGCGGCGAGCACGCGCGCGCTGCCCAGCAGCTCGAGGCCGCGCGCCGGCCCGACCAGGGCGACGAGGTCGCTGCCGCCGCCCCAGGCGGTGGGGATGTGCAGCGTGCCTTGCACGAAGCCGATGCGCGCATGGGCGGCGGCGATGCGCAGGTCGCAGGCCACGGCCAGCTCGGCGCCGCCGCCGAGCGCCACGCCGTTCAGCGCGGCGACGACCGGCACCGGGAAATCGCGGATCGCCTGAAGCGCGCCGTTGCCCAGATCGTGCAGCGCGCGCGCCTCGTCCGGCGTGCGCACCTGCTCGAGATCGCGCAGGTCGCCGCCCGCGGCAAAGCTCTGCTCGCCCGCACCGGTGAGCACGGCGAGGGAGAGCGCCTGGTCACGGTGGGCCGCGAATACGTCGCGCAGCTGCGCCAGCACGGCGCGCGACAGCGGATTGCGCTTTTCCGGCCGGTTCAGCGTGACACGCAGTACGCCGTCGCGCACCGCCGCGAGCACGTCGCCGCTCATCGCTTCGCCTCCAGGCTTTGGACGGTGCGCAGCAGCGCCGCCGCGTGCGACTTCAGCGCGCTCTCGATGCGATGCGCCGGCCCCGCGACCACCACCGCGTAGAGCTCGCCGTCGATGCGCACCGGGGCGCCGAGCGCGTGCACGTCGGCCACGTTCTCGCCGCGCGTCGCGTACCAGCCGCGCTTCGCTCCGGCGGCGAGATCCTTCTCGAGCGCCTCGCGCCGCACCAGGGTGTGCGGCGTGACGCGGGTGAGCTTGAGCGCGCCGAGCAGCGTCGCGCGCTCAGCCGGCGGCATCGCCCCGAGCAGCGCCTTGCCGGCCGAGCTCGAGTGCAGCGGCTTGCGCTCGCCGACCTGCGCGCTGTAGCGGATGGAATTGCCCGACTCGACGACGTTCAGGTAGATCACGCTGCTGCCGCTGCGCTTGCCGAGCACCACCGTCTCGCCGGTCGCCGCGCAAAGCGCCTCGAGCAGGGGCGTGACGCGCTCGCGCATCGGATCGTGCGCGGCGACCGCGCGCGCCTTTTGCAGCCAGCGCAGGGTCGGGTACCAGCCCTTGCGCAGGCCCAGCTCGTACAGGTAGCCGCGCACTTCGAGCGTGCGGATGAGGCCGTAGCAGGCCGAGACCGGGATGGCGAGGCGCCGCGCGAGCTCGGCGATGCCGAGCGGCTCGCCGGCCGCGGCGAAGGCCTCCAGGATCTGCACCGTGCGGTCCGCGCTCTTGACGGCGACATACATATATGTGAAAGACCTTTCAGTATGCTGACAGTGTGCCACCGCCAGCGTTGCGTTGGCAAGGGGGTCAGGCCGCGAGCGGCGGGCGGCGCTTCCAGACCTGCGTTTCGGCCTCGAAGGCGTGCGCGAGCTGCAGC
>JAOUGZ010000364.1 GCA_029865405.1 Betaproteobacteria bacterium | reverse complement strand
CTCGTCCTCCTCGGCGCCGCGGCCGCCTCCTGGCTGGCGATGGAAGCGATGTCGCGCTGGTACGAGCGCAGGCGCGCGGCCCGCTGACGGCGCCGCCTTCTCAGCCCGTTTGCAGCGGCACGAACAGCCGCTGGTCGCCGCGCTGCACGAGCAGCGCGATGGTCTTGCCCGACTGCGTCGCGCTTCTCAGGTCCTCGACGCTCGCCACCGGCCTGCCGCCCGCCTGCAGCAGGATGTCGCCCGGCGCAAGGCCGGCGCGCGCCGCGGCGCCGTTCACGCCCTGCACCAGCAGCCCGCCGGAAACCTTGGCCGCCTCCTGCTCCTGCGGCGAAAGCGGGCGCACCGCAAGGCCGAGCCGGCCCTTGCCGGCCGCTTCGTCGGCGGCAGCCTGCTGCTTCGATTTGTCCTCGGCTGTGCCGAGCGTGGCGGCAAGCGTGCGCCGCTGTCCCCCGCGCAGCACCTCGAACCGCACCTTCGCGCCCGGCGTCGATTCGCCCACCATCGCGGCCAGCTCGCCGGAATCACCGACCGGCCGGCCGTTGAACTTCACCACCACGTCGCCCGGCTGCAATCCCGCCTGCTGCGCGGGGCTGTCCGGCGCCACGGCGGCGACCAGCGCGCCCTGCGGGCGCTCAAGGCCGAACGACTCGGCGAGCGCCTGGTTCATGGTCTGCACGTTGACGCCCAGGCGCGCGTGCGTCGCGTGCCCGGTAGCGACGATCTGGTCCTTGACGCGCAGCGCCATGTCGATCGGAATGGCGAACGACAGTCCCTGGTAACCCCCCGAGCGGCTGTAGATCTGCGAGTTGATGCCGACGACCTCGCCGGCGAGGTTGAACAGCGGCCCGCCCGAATTGCCCGGGTTGACCGCCACGTCGGTCTGGATGAACGGCACGTAAATGTCGCCGGGGAGCGAGCGGCTCTTCGCCGAGATGATGCCCGCAGTGACGCTGTTCTCGAAACCGAACGGCGAGCCGATGGCTACCACCCAGTCGCCGACGCGCGCGCGCTTCGGATCGCCCAGCTTGACGACGGGCAGGTCGCGCGCATCGATGCGCAGCACGGCAATGTCCGTGGCCGCGTCGCTGCCCAGCACCTTGGCGGAGAACTCGCGCCGGTCGGTGAGCTTGACCGTGACCTCGTCGGTGTTCTGCACGACGTGCGCGTTGGTGAGGACGATGCCGTCCGCGCTCAGAATGAAGCCCGAGCCCTGGCCCTGCACGGGCACCTCGGGCTGCGGCACGCCGAACTGGAACGGCAGTGGCACCTGCTGTACCGCCGCCTTGCGCGTACCCGAGGTGGTGATGTTCACGACCGCCGGGCCATATTGCTGCACGATGGCGGCGAAATCCGGCAGCGCCGCGGCGCGCGCCACTGAGGTGTCCGCCGCCTGTACTGGCGCCGCGTAAAGCGCATTGACAGCTGCGAGCGCCACCGCGGCAAGCATTGCCGGCAACGCCATGAATCTCCTGGTCTGCATGTTCGGCTCCGGCGACAAATTGGATGGCGATTGGACCGGGCCGGCGCGCGCCGGTTCCCCCGCCGGAGCGGGCGCCGGGACGGCCCGCGCACATTTGGGCATAATGCGCGGCAACCTGTGAGTAGGGGGAACCTTGACGGAGGTCAAAGTGAAAATTGCAGCAACCATGATCGCAGCGCTCGTCGGCATGCTGGCCGGGTTCCACGCTCATGCACAGTCATCGACCGCCTACATGGGCGCCAGCGTCGGCGCGGTGTGGACCGATGCGGCCAACAGCGTGGCCTCCATATCAGGTGGCGTTCACGACGAGGGCGTTCCCAACGGCTTCAAGGTCTTTGGTGGCCGCATCCGGGACAACTTCGGCATCGAGTTCGCGTACTACAACCTCGGCAAGTACGACATCGTCACTGCCGGCACAGGCGCGCTCCTGGACCAGCTCGAGACCCGGGCATTGGCCGTCTCCGGGGTCTACTCGGCGCCGCTCGGCCAGGGATACAACTTCATCGCCAAGCTCGGTATCGCGTTCACCGAAGCCCAGTACGATTGCCGGACGGGTTGCGGCGTGGCCCCCTTTATCGACACCAAGCGCCGCGGCAATTCGGGACTTATCGGGCTGGGCATCACCTCGCAGGTGTCGACCAATGTCGCCTTGCGCATGGAGTTCGAGCACATCGGCAGCATCCGCCATGCGATGTCCAATACCGTCTTCTTCAACGACGGCTACGACATGTTCTCCGTGGGCTTCCACCTGCAATTCTGATTCGGAGCAAGTTATTGTTTTGATTGACGGAAACCCGCCGTGCCTGTATAAAGGCACAGCAGGATTCTCAAGCAGAGAAATCGCTGGTCCGCCCGCGGCGCACGCGCCGCGCTCATCAGTTGGCTGTTTCCCTACCTTGACCATTCCGCAGGGCGATTGCCCTTTTCATCCATCACCAGGGAAGCAAGACATGAGCGCAGGCACGGTAAAGTGGTTCAACGACGCCAAGGGCTTCGGCTTCATCACGCCGGAAGACGGCGGCAAGGATCTGTTCGTGCATTTCTCGGCGATCCAGGGCGGCGGCTTCAAGACGCTGAAGGAAAACGACAAGGTGCAGTTCGACGTGGTGCAGGGCCCGAAGGGCGCCCAGGCCACCAACGTCAGGCCCGCCTGATCGGGGCGCGAAAAGGACGAGCCCGGTGACGCCGGGCTTTTTTTTGTTTCCGCGGGGATCAGACATGGATAAGCGCAAGCTTTGGCGGGAGCAGGAGCAGCGGGTCGTGGAGCGCTGGAACGCGGCGGAAGCCCGCTACCGCGAGGTGCACGCGGCGCTGCAGCGGCAGGAGGGCAACGGCGCCGAAGCCGAAGCCCTGAAGCAGGAAATCGAGCGCGCACGCGCCGACATCGAGGCCGTGAGGCGGCAGGTCGCGCGCCTCAAGGTCGAATTCACATCGGGGAAGAGATACTGAATGAACACGCGAAACAGTTTGTCGCGCGGCCGGGCCGCGCTGTGGACCAAGGACAAGATCGACCTGCTGACGACGCCGGAAGTGCGCAACCTGCACGCCAACGCCGAGCGGCTCATGGAAACCGAGATCGCCGCCCTGTGCATCGAGGTGCTGGGGGCGCGCCCGCGCACCGGCGTGGCGGCGCCCGCCAAGCCCGCGGCCGCACCGCGCGCCAAGCGCACGAAGGCCAAGGCCGCAGAAGCCGCCTAGCGGCCGCCGCGCGCTACACTGCGGCTCGCCATGTGCGGCCGCTACGTCAGTCCCGAGCAGGCCTCGATCGAGCGCGCCTGGAAGATCGATCGCACCCGCAGCAACCCGTTCCCCCGGCGGTTCAACGTGCAGCCGACGACCGAGGTGCCGGTGCTGCTGATCGAGGACGGGGCGCGCACGCTCAGCGCCGCGCGCTGGGGGCTGATTCCGCACTGGTGGAAACAGGACAAGCCGCCCGGCTTCACCATCAACGCGCGTCTCGAGGAGATCTCGGGCAAGCCCATGTGGCGCGACCCGATTCGCCGCTCGCGCTGCCTGCTGCCCGCCGAGGGATGGTACGAGTGGCAGGCGACGGCGAGCGGCAAGCAGCCGCACTACATCACCCGACGCGACCGCCGTCCGTTCTGCTTTGCCGGGCTCTATTCGACATGGCGCGACGTCCCGAGCTGCGCCCTCCTCACCACGCAGGCGCTCGGGCCGGTGGCCGAAGTGCACGACCGCATGCCGGTGGTGCTGGCCGACGAGGACCACGCCGCCTGGCTCGACCCGGCGCAGCACGACGCGTCGCTCGCGATCGCGCTTGCCCGGGCGCCAATGGCACCCGCGGACTTCGTGCACTACCTGGTGAGCCGGCGCGTGAACAACGCACGCAGCGAGGGCCCCGACCTGATCGAGCCGCTGGCGGCGGCGGGCGCGCGCTAGCGCTTGCGCGCCGCGGCGGCTCGTTCCTTGCGCGCCGCCATGATCTTCTCGTAGCACTCCGCGCACACTTCGCGCCGGCGCTCGCCGCCGGGCAGCACGCGAAACAGCGCGCGCGGCTTCGA
>JAOUGZ010000361.1 GCA_029865405.1 Betaproteobacteria bacterium | reverse complement strand
GCGCGCGGCAGCTTGCCGAGGAGCACCAGCGCCTCCTTCATGCGGTTGTGCATGTCGACCCAGGGCTCGGTGTAGAAGACTTCCACTGTCGGCCAGATGCGATCGTTGATGCGCTGCGCCGTGTCGAGATCCTTCGCCTGCACCGCGCGCCACAGCTGCGCCTGCAGGTCGGCGATCACCGAGCCGCTGCCTGAAAGCAGGCCATTGCAGCCCAGCGCGAGCGAGCCCATCAGCCAGGCACTGTGCGTGGTGAGCACGTTCACCGGCGGCGTGCGCGACTGCAGCACGCGGACCTGGCGCTCGTGCAGCTGCGGGTTCGCGCTCCAGTCCTTGATCGCGCGCACCGTCGGCACCGCCTCGATCACCTTGAGGAGCGTCGCCAGCGGGTAGCCCTGCCCGCCCGCCAGCGGGTACTGGAAGACGATCAGCGGCAGGTCGCTCGCGTCGGCGATGCGCCGGAAGTGCTCGAGCGCCATTTCCGGACGCTGGCCGAAATTGAAGATGCCCGACGGAAACACGAGCAGCGCCGAGGCGCCGCCGTCCTGGGCCATCTTCGCGAGGCGCGCCGCCTCCAGGCTGCCCTCGGCGTAGATGCCGTTGACGATCGGCAGGCGCCTGCCGATCTCGTCCTGCGTGATTTCCAGCACGCGCCGCTGCTCGTCGAAGGTGCACGAGGCGACTTCGGACGCGTGCGCGTTCACCGTGAGCGCCGAGAGGCCCTCGACCGCGCCGACATCCTTCAGGTGCGCGCGGTACGAGGCCTCGTCGATCGACAGGTCCTCGTTGAACGGCAGCAGGACCGCCGGGATGACGCCGTGGGGGACGTAGTCGCGATGTCTGGGCATGGGCCGCTCCGTCGGCTGCGTGGACGGCCTCCAGTGTACCGCCGCGGCGTTTGCCCGGCGCCCCCGCGTGCCCCATCATGCACCCACCGGCATGCAGAGCGAAAACGAATACGACGTCATCGTCGTCGGCGCGGGCGCGGGCGGGCTCACCGCCGCCTGCGTGGCGGCGGCCGAAGGCCTGAAGACGCTGCTCGTCGAGAAGTCGCCCCTGGTGGGCGGCACCGCGGCCGTTTCCGGCGGCATGGTGTGGATCCCCGCGAACTCGAAGATGGCCGCCGCCGGCATCGAGGACAGCGCCGAAAACGCGCGCCGCTACCTCGAACAGGCGGCACCGCCGACGCGCGACACCGCCGTGCGCGAAGCCTTCCTCGCGCGCGGCGCGGAAGCGATCGACTACCTCGAGGCGCGCACCGCGCTGCGCCTGCAGCCGGTGCTGAACTATCCGGATTATTTTCCCGAGCTTCCCGGCGCGACGCTCGGCGGGCGCGTGCTCGAGCCGGTGGCGTTCGACGCGCGCACCCTGCGGCGCGACTTCGCGCGCCTGCGCTGGCCGCTCGCCGAGTTCATGCTCTTTGGCCGCATGATGATCGCGCGCCCGGACCTGCCGCATTTTCGCGCCGCGCTCACTTCGCCGCGCTCGGCGGCGCGCGTGCTGCGCCGCCTGGCCGAATATGCCTGGCAGCGGCTGTTCGCCGTGCGCGGCACGCGCCTCGTGCTCGGCAACGCGCTCGTCGCCCACCTGCTCAAGTCCGCGCTCGAGCTCAAGGTGTCGCTGCGCCTGGGCGCCGCGGTCACGCGGCTCGTCCTGCGCGACGGCGCCGCCGCCGGGGTGGAGATCGAAGCCGAGGGCAAGCGCGAAACGATCCCGGCGCGCGCCGGCGTGGTGCTCGCCACCGGCGGCTTCTCGCACGACGCCCAGCGGCGCAAGCAGCTCCTGCCCGCGGCGGTGTCGCCGCGCTCGCCCGTGTGCCCGACCAGCACCGGCGACGGCCTGCGCCTCGGCCTCGAGGCCGGGGGCGTCCTGGGCACGCACAACACGCAGAACGCCTTCTGGTCGCCGGTGTCGAGTTTCCGGCGCGCCGACGGCAGCACCGGCGTGTTCCCGCACACGGTGGCCGACCGCGGCAAGCCCGGCATCATCGCCGTGACGCGCCAGGGCACGCGCTTCACCAGCGAGGCCGTGTCGTACCACGCATTCGTGCTGGCGATGTTCCGCGCCAGGCTCGACGGCGGGTCGAATCCGGCGTTCCTGCTGTGCGATCGCCGCAGCCTGTGGCAGTACGGGCTGGGCGCCGTGCGCCCGTTCGCGCTGTCGCTCGCCAAGCACATCGCCGGCGGCTACCTGACGCGCGCTTCGAGCATCACGGATCTCGCGGCGCGCCTCGAGATCGATCCCCCGGGGCTCGAGCGCACGGTCGAGACGTACAACGCCGACGCGCGCCGCGGCGTCGACTCGCAGTTCGGGCTCGGCGGCGATGCCTACCAGCGCTTTCTCGGCGACGCGCGCAACCGGCCCAATCCCTGCATGCGGCCGATCGAGACCCCGCCCTTCTACGCCATCCGCCTCGTGCCGAGTGACCTCGGCACCGTAGCGGGCCTCGCCACCGACGCCGAGGCGCGCGTGCTCGGCGCGGACGGGCAGCCGGTGCCGCGCCTGTACGCCTGCGGCAACGACATGAACTCGATCATGGACGGCGCCTACCCCGGGCCCGGCATCGCGCTCGGCCCGGCGCTGGTCTTCGGCTACATCGCGGCGCGCGCCCTGGCGCAGGAAAGCCCGAGCGAGCCCAGGGGTTGAACTGCAAGGCGTTTGCCCCCACCCTCGCCCCATGGAGATCACGACCGCCACCTTCGAAAGCGAGGTCCTCGAGGCCTCCAGGACGCTCCCCGTGGTCGCCGACTTCTGGGCGCCCTGGTGCGGGCCCTGCCGCGCGCTCACCCCGACCCTGGAAAAAGTCGCGAAGGACTACGAGGGCAAGGTGAAGCTGGTGAAGATCAACTCCGACGAGAACCAGGAGCTCGCGGCGGCCTTCAACATCCGCTCGATCCCGAACGTCATCGCCTTCAAGGACGGCAAGGCGGCGGCGCAGTTCATGGGCGCGCTGCCCGAGTCGCAGGTGCGCGCGTTCTTCGACAAGCTCTTGCCCTCGGCCTCCGAGCTCGCGCTCGCCGAAGCCGAGACGCTCTACAAGGCGGGCAGGCTCGACGAAGCCGAGGCGAAGCTCGTCGAGGTGAAGTTCGACCCCGACTGGGAAGCGCGGGTCGAGGCGCTCAAGCAGGGCATCGCCTTTGCGCGCACCGGCAAGGCGGGCCCGGGCGAAAAGGAATTGAAGGACAAGCTCAGCAAAGACCCGGCGGACCACGACGCGCGCGCCGCGCTCGCCGCGCTCTACGCCGGCAAGAAGCGCTACGGCGAGGCGATGGACGAGCTGCTCGAGATCACGAGGAAGGAAAAGGACTGGAAGGACGGCGAAGCCAAGCGCCAGCTGCTGGCGCTGTTCAATCTCGCCGCCGACCAGCCCGAGCTCGTCTCCGCGTACCGCAAGAAGCTCGCGCAGTCGCTGTACTGAATGGTGACAATCACCCTTTATTCGCTATAATCGCGCCCTGCTGAGGAGCGCTGCGTCCCCCGTAGCACAAGGGAGTCAGGCTCAGCAAAATCAACGGCGCTCGCATCGAAACCGGTGCGGGCGCCTTGTCGTTTCAGGGGCCCGCCAACGTGAAAAGGAGCTCCGAAATGAACGCACCGAACCCGAAGTTCACCGACTACAAGGTGGCGGACCTGGCGCTCGCCGACTGGGGCCGCAAGGAAATCGCCATCGCCGAGTCCGAGATGCCGGCGCTGATGGCGATTCGCGAGGAGTACGCGAGAAAGCAGCCGCTGAAGGGCGCGCGCGTCACCGGCTCGCTGCACATGACGATCCAGACCGCGGTGCTGATCGACACGCTGAAGGCGCTGGGGGCCGACGTACGCTGGGCCTCGTGCAACATCTTCTCCACCCAGGACCACGCCGCGGCGGCGGTCGCCGCCGCCGGCACACCGGTGTTCGCGGTCAAGGGCGAGTCGCTCGACGAGTACTGGGACTACACGCACCGCATCTTCGAGTTCGGCAGCCAGGGCCCGAACATGATCCTCGACGACGGCGGCGACGCGACGCTG
>JAOUGZ010000362.1 GCA_029865405.1 Betaproteobacteria bacterium | reverse complement strand
CGATGGGCTGGGGCGCGTATTACCTCTTGCTGCCGCGCCTGCAAAAGAGCGACGACCCCGAGATCATGTCGTTCCTGATGATGTACGGCGTGTCGATCGCGCTCGCCGCGGTGATGCTGCTCATCTTCGAGGCCGACTCGCGCTCGATCGATTATTCCTTCACGCCGATCTCGATGAAGGTCGGGCCGATCTACGTCTCCACCGCGCGCCTCGTCGCCTTCGGCATCGTCGTCGTGCTCGCTGCGGCGCTCACCTGGTTCCTGTTCCGCACCCTGCCCGGCAAGGCCCTGCGCGCCACGATCATGAACCCCGAAGCGATCAAGATCGTCGGCGTCGACGTGGTCAAGCTCTCGGCGTTCGCTTTTGCGCTCGCCTCCGCCATCGCCGGCGTCACCGGCGTGCTGGTGGCGCTCGTGTTTCCGGCCTTCAATCCGTTCTCGGGCGCCGAGTACTCGATCATCGGCTTCATCGTCGTGGTGCTCGGCGGCTTGGGCAATCCGGTCGGCGCGCTCCTCGCCGGCATCCTCTACGGCCTCGCCGAGCAGCTCGCCACCGTGTTCCTGCCGCAGGCGATGGCGCCGATCGTCGGCTTCGGCATCCTGGTGGCGGTGATCTTGATCCGCCCGGCGGGCCTGATGGGGTGGAGGGCGCAGCGATGAGCGCGGCGATCGCGGTCCACGGCCTGAGAAAGCGCTTCGGCGGCCTGACCGCGCTCGACGGCATCGAGCTCGAGGCGCGGAGCGCCGAGGTGCTCGGCATCATCGGCGTCAACGGCGCGGGCAAGACCACGCTGATGAACTGCATCTGCGGCATCTACCGCGCCGACGAGGGCCGGGTGATGATCGGCGGGCACGACGTCACGCACCGCACGCCGCACGAAATCGCGCACCGCGGCGTCGGCCGCACCTTCCAGATTCCGCGCGTGTTCCGCAGGATGTCGCTCATCGACAACCTGCTGGTGCCGGTACTCGACCGCCGCGAAACCGGCCCGGCGCTGATCGAGCGCGCGGAGCATACGCTCGAGCACATGAACCTGATCGAGCTGCGCCACAACTTCGCCGAGGAGCTCTCCGGCGGGCAGCAGAAGCTGCTCGAGATGGCGCGCATGCTGATGCCCGACCCGACGGTGGTGATGCTCGACGAGCCTTTTGCCGGGGTGCACCCCACGTTGTGCAAGTTCATGATCGAGCGCATCGAGGCGATGGCCGCCGGCGGCAAGACGGTGCTGCTGATCAGCCACGACCTGACCTCGATCTATCGCCTCTCGCACCGCGTCGCGGCCTTGAATGAAGGCCGCGTGATCGCCATGGGCAGCGTGGACGAAATCCGCGGCAACCCCGCCGTGGTGGAGGCTTACCTTGGCAACTGAGACGCCGGTGCTGGAGCTGCGCGCAGTCGACGTCGCCTACCACGGCGACATCCGCATCCTGCAGGGCCTGTCGATGGCGGTGCGGCCCGGGAAGATCACCGGCGTGATCGGCCCGAACGGCGCTGGGAAGTCCACGGCGCTGCGCACGATGTACGGGCTGCTCAAACCGGTGGTCGGGGATGTGCTGATCGACGGCGCGGTGGTGACCGGCTTGCCGCCGTGGCGCTTCATCGAGCGCGGCATCTCGCTCGTGCCGCAGAACCGGAGCCTTTTCAACGAGCTCTCGGTCGAGGACAACCTGCGCCTCGCCTGCTGGTCGTTCCGGCGCGACAAAGCACGCGTCGCCGAGGCGCTGGAGCGCGCCTACGCCCAGTTCCCGATCCTCAAGGACCGGCGCACACAGGCCGCCGGCGCGATGAGCGGCGGGCAGCAGCGCTTTCTCGAGCTCGGACGGGCGCTGGCGCTCAAGCCGCGCGCGGTGCTGCTCGATGAGCCCACCGCGATGATCGCCCCCAAGCTCGCCGCCGAGATCTACGAGTTCATCCACGGGCTGCCCGCGCAGGGCATTACCGTGCTATTGGTGGACCAGAACGTGCGCCAGTGCGTGCGCGTGGCCGACCACATCTACGTGCTGGAGCTCGGCCGGAACAAGGTCGACGGCGCGGCGGGCGATTTCGCCAAGGACGCCGACCTGAGGAACCTGATCGCAGAATGGGTGGATTACCGCATCGACGTCTGAGTATCATTGCACGCTGAAACTTCCAGGAGGAGATAAACCATGCATCGCAGAAACGTACTGCTGGCGCTCGCCGCGCCGGCCCTTTTCGCCCTCGCCGGCGGCGCGGCCGCCCAGGCCGACAAGCCGATCCGCATCGGCATGACGGTGTCCTCGACCGGCACCTTTGCGCTCGCCGCGCAATCGGGCCACCGCGGCGCGCAGATCTGGGTCGACGATGTGAACAAGCGCGGCGGCATCGAGCTCGGCGGCGCCAAGCGCAAGGTCGAGCTGGTGATCCTCGACGATCGCAGCGACAAGCAGCTGGTTCCGCGCGTCTACGAGACGCTGATCAAGGACGAGAAGGTGGACCTCGTATTCGGGCCGTTCGGCTCGACGCTCACCGCGGCCGCCGCGAACACCACCGAGACCAACAGCAAGTTCATGGTGATCTGGTCGGCGTCTGCCGATTCGATCTACAAGCAGGGCTACAAGTACATCGTCTCGGCCACCCAGATCGCGGGGACGCTCCTTGGCCAGCCGGCGGTGCGCGCGCTGCACAGCATGGGAGTGAAGAAGGTCGCCTTCGCCTACGTCGACGAGCCGTTCCCGGCCGCGCTCACGCAAGGCGCCATCGACCTGGCCAAGGAGCTCGGCATGCAGGTGACCATGGACGAGAAGTTCGCCAAGGGCACCAAGGACTTCAACATCCTGATCCAGAAGGCGAAGGCGAGCGGCGCGGAAGCGTTTTACCCGACCGCCTACGAAGGCGACCAGATGACCATCGCGCGCCAGATCCGCGAGACCAATGCGGACTTCAAGGCGGTGTACCTGGTGTACGGCTCGCAGCCGCAGTTCCTGCAGCAATCGGGCAAGGACGGGCACTACGTCTTCAGCCAGACGCTGCTGCACGAGAAGATCAACTGGAAAGTGACGCACGGCCTGAACCGCGCGCAGATGGTCGCGGCCTACGAGCGTCTGTTCCCGGGCGCGCAGTACGCGGCGGACTTCCAGACCATCCTTGCGTACGGCGCGGGCGTCACCACCGAGCAGATCATCAAGACGGCAGGCTCGCTCGACGCGGCGAAGCTGAAGGAAGCGGCGCTCAAGCTCTCGGGCAAGATCGTCACCGCCTGCGGCGAGTACCAGATCGACGAGACCGGCAAGCAGTACAAGAACGAGTTCTCGATCATGCAGACGCTGCCGAACGGGCTGGAAGTGGTCTATCCGCCCGCGGTGGCCACGGCGAAGCCGGTGTTCCCGGTGCCGCCGTTCGCCAAGCGCTAGCGCGTCAGCCGAAATAGGCCTGGTGCACCGCCGCGTCGCGCGCGAGCTCCTCGGCGCGGCCGGCGGCCACCACCCGGCCCTGCTGCAGCACGTAGCCGTGGTGCGCGATGGCGAGCGTCTGGTGCACGTTCTGCTCGACCAGGAACACCGTGATGCCCTGCTCGTTGATGCGCCGGATGATCTGGAAGTTCTCCTTCACCAGCAGCGGCGACAGGCCGAGCGAGGGCTCGTCGACCAGCAATAGCTGCGGCGCGCTCATCAGCCCGCGGCCGATCGACACCATCGCCTGCTCGCCGCCCGACATGGTGCCGGCGAGCTGCGCGCGGCGCTCGGCGAGGCGCGGGAAGATGTCGTAGGCGTGCGCCAGGCGCTCGGCCACGACCGTTTGCGACGATTCCTGGTAGGCGCCCAGGCGCAGGTTCTCCTCCACCGTGAGCTTGGGAAACACCTTGCGGCCCTCGGGGATGCAGGCGATGCCGGCGGCGATCACCCGGTGCGTGGGCAGCCCGGCGAGCTCCACGTCGCCGAAGCGGATCGAGCCCGCGCGCGGCGGCGTGAGGCCGAGGATGGCGCGGATCAACGTGGTCTTGCCCGAGCCGTTCGAGCCGAGCAGGCAGGTGATGCTGCCGGGGGC
>JAOUGZ010000360.1 GCA_029865405.1 Betaproteobacteria bacterium | reverse complement strand
CGCCGCCCGCGGCGCGCACGGCAACCACCATGGCCGTCGGCGCGGAGCCCGGAAACGTGTTCGGCCCGGGCAAGGACCTGCCGGCGATCGCCATGGCGCACGGCATTGCGTACGTGGCGACCGCGACCGTGGCGGAGCTGCACGACCTCGAAGCCAAGGTGCGCCGCGCGATGGGATTTCGCGGCGCGCGCTACCTGCACCTCTTCGTCCCCTGCCCGCTCGGCTGGGGGCACGCCGCCGAGGACACCATCCGCATCGCGCGGCTGGCGAAGGAAACCGGCATGTTCCCGGTGTTCGAGGCGCTGTACGGCGAAGTCGCGTCGGTCTCGAAGATCCGCAGGAGGCTGCCGGTCGAGGCGTACCTGAAGCCGCAAAAGCGCTTTGCGCACCTGTTCGGCCCGGAGCCGCGCACGGAGGACATCGCGCGCCTCCAGGGGATCGCGGACCGGAACATCCGCCGATACGGGCTCATGGATGCGTAAGCCCTTCGCCATCACGCTCGATCCCGGCTCGAGCCTCGCCAACCACACCGGCACGTGGCGCACGCTGCGCCCCGAGTACGTCGACCGCCTGCCGCCCTGCAACAGCGCCTGCCCCGCCGGGGAGAACATCCAGGGCTGGCTGTTTCACGCCGAATCGGGCGACTACGAGGCGGCGTGGCGCCTGCTGGTGCAGGACAACCCGCTGCCGGCAGTCATGGGTCGCGTCTGCTACCACCCCTGCGAGACTTCCTGCAACCGCGCGCAGCTCGATTCCGCCGTCGGCATCAACTCGGTCGAGCGCTTCCTCGGCGACGAGGCGCTGCGCCAGGGCTGGAAATTCGACGCGCCCGCGGCGCGCTCGGGCAAGCGCGTGCTGGTGGTGGGCGCCGGGCCCTCGGGGCTCTCGGCTGCGTACCACCTCGCGCGGCTCGGCCACGCGGTGGAGATCCACGAGGCCGGCCCGGTCGCCGGCGGCATGATGCGCTTCGGCATCCCCAAGTACCGCCTGCCGCGCGACGTGCTCGAAGCGGAGATCCGGCGCCTGCTCGAGCTGGGCGTGACGCTTAAGCTGAACGCCAAGGTGGCGAACATCCTCGAGACGATGAAAGGCGGCGCGTTCGACGCCGCGTTCCTCGCCGTCGGCGCGCACATCGCCAAGCGCGCCTACATCCCGGCGGGCAGCGCGGCCAAGGTGCTCGACGCCCTGTCGGTGCTGCGCTCGATGGAGGGCGAAGAGAAGCCGCTCCTCGGCCGGCGCGTGGTGGTGTACGGCGGCGGCAACACCGCGCTCGACGTCGCGCGCACCGCGCGGCGCCTGGGCGCCGACGAGGCGGTGATCGTCTACCGCCGCACGCGCGAGAAGATGCCGGCGCACGATTCCGAGGTCGAGGAGGCGCTGCAGGAAGGCGTGCTCATCAAGTGGCTGTCGACGATCAAGCAGGCCGCGCAAGGGTCGATCACCGTCGAGAAGATGGCGCTGGACGACAAGGGCTTCCCGCAGCCGACGGGAGAGCTGGAAACGCTCGCCGCCGACTCCGTGGTGCTCGCGCTCGGCCAGGACGTGGACCTCACGCTCCTCGAAGGCGTGCCGGGCCTGGAAGTGCGCGACGGCACGGTGCAGGTCGCGGCCAACATGATGACGGGCCACGCCGGCATCTTCGCCGGCGGCGACATGGTGCCCGCCGAGCGCACCGTGACGGTCGCCGTCGGCCACGGCAAGAAGGCCGCGCGCCACATCGACGCCTGGCTGCGCGGCGCCGAGTACCTCGCCCCGGCCAAGCACGAGCCGGCGACCTTCGAGCGCCTCAACACCTGGTACTACTCGGATGCGCCGAAGACCGTGCGCCCGGTGCTCGACGGCGTGCGCCGCCAGTCCACCTTCGACGAGGTGGTGCGCGGGCTGGACGAGACGAACGCGCTCTACGAGGCGCGCCGCTGCCTGTCGTGCGGCAACTGCTTCGAGTGCGACAACTGCTACGGCGTGTGCCCGGACAACGCGGTGATCAAGCTCGGGCCGGGCAAGCGCTTCCAGTTCAACTTCGACTACTGCAAGGGCTGCGGCATCTGCGTCGCGGAGTGCCCCTGCGGGGCGATCAAGATGGTGCCGGAGGAGATATGAAGACCAGGCTGCCCGCGGGAAAGCGCGGGACCGCCCTGCTGCGCGATCCGCTGTACAACAAGGGAACGGCCTTCACGCAAAAGGAGCGCGCCCGGTTCGGACTGCGCGGCCTGCTGCCGCCGCACGTGCACACGCAGGAAGAGCAGATGCAGCGCAGCCTCGCGCACCTGCGCGGCCTGCCCAGCCCGCTGGAGAAATTCATCGACCTGAACGCCCTGCACGACCGCAACGAGGCGCTTTTCTTCCGCATCGTCGCCGAGCATCCCGACGAGATCATGCCGCTCATCTACACGCCGACCGTCGGCCTCGCCTGCCAGAAGTTCGGCAACATTCTTCAGCGGCCGCGCGGCCTGTTCATCGGCGCCAACGACCGCGGCCGCGTCGCCCAGGTGCTGCGCAACTGGCCGCAGCGCGACGTCGGCATCATCGTCGTCAGCGACGGCGAGCGCATCCTCGGCCTGGGCGACCTGGGCGCGAACGGCATGGGCATCCCGGTCGGCAAGCTCTCGCTCTACACCGGCTGCGCCGGGGTGCACCCGCGCCGTTGCCTGCCGGTGATCCTCGACGTCGGCACCGACAACGAGGCCCTGCGCGCCAACCCGTTCTATGTCGGCCTGCGCCAGAAGCGCCTGCGCGGCGCGCGCTACGACGCGCTGGTGGAGGAATTCGTGAGCGCGGCGCAGAAGGTGTTTCCGGGCGTGCTGATCCAGTTCGAGGACTTCGCCAACACCAACGCCTTCCGCCTGCTGCAGCGTTACCGCGACCGCGTCTGCGCCTTCAACGACGACATCCAGGGCACCGCGGCGGTGGTGCTCGCCGGCCTGTATGCCGCGCTGCGCATCACGGGCGGCGCGCTGCGCGACCAGCGCATCCTGTGCCTCGGCGCCGGCGAGGCGGCGAGCGGCATCTGCGACCTGGTGGTGTCCGCGCTCGCCGATGAAGGCCTGCCCGCGGAAGAGGCGCGGCGCCGCTGCTGGCTGTTCGATTCGCGCGGCCTGGTGGTGGCGAGCCGCACCGATCTCGCCGCGCACAAGCGGCCCTACGCCCACGAGGGCGCGCGCGTCGGCGATTTCGCCGCCGCGGTCGAGGCGCTCAAGCCCACCGCCATCGTCGGCGTGGCCGCGGTCGGCGGCACCTTCACCGAGAAGGTCGTCGCGGCGATGGCGCGCATCAACCCGCGGCCGATCGTGTTCGCGCTGTCCAACCCGACGTCGCAATCCGAATGCACCGCGGAGCAGGCCTACCGCTGGTCGGGCGGCCGCGCGCTCTTTGCCTGCGGCAGCCCGTTCGACCCGGTGACGCTCGATGGGCGCGTGTACGTGCCGCGCCAGGGCAACAACTCCTACGTCTTCCCGGGCGTCGGCCTGGGCGTCATCTCGAGCCGGGCGCGGCGCGTCACCGACGAGATGTTCCTCGCCGCCGCGCGCACGCTCGCCCGCCAGACCACGCAGGCGGATCTCGACCAGGGGAGCCTGTATCCCGCGCTCGCGCGCATCCGCGAGGTTTCGGCGCATATCGCCGCAGCCGTAGCCGAGGTCGCCTACGCGCGCCGCCTCACCGCGCAGCGCAAGCCGGCGCGGCTGCTCGCCCACATCCGCGCGCAGATGTACGACCCGAGGTATCCGCGCTACGCCTGAGCCGCCTCGATGACGCGCTTCACCGCGCGCGCATCGGGCAGGATCACCTCGACGCGCTGGGGACGCTCTTCCAGGTCCTCGAAGCCGGCGGGACGCGCGGGCGCCGCGCCGAGCGCCTCGACGATGGTGGCCGCAAATTTCGCCGGCAGCGCCGTTTCCAGGCAGATGAGCGGCACGCCCGCCTCGCGCTGCTCGAGGCCGACCTTGACGCCATCGGCGGTGTGCGGATCGATCGTGACGCCATACCGGGCGTGCACCAAGCGGATGGTGGCGAT
>JAOUGZ010000017.1 GCA_029865405.1 Betaproteobacteria bacterium | reverse complement strand
TGCCCATCCTGCAAGTCACCGTACTGGAATACACCGCGTAGACGGCGCCGTGCCAAAGAGTAAAGCGCACGCAGCGATGACGCCGAAGCAGCGGGTGCTAAAGAAATACCCGAAAGCAGTCTCCTGTTTGTTTGCCGATGGCTGGTACGTCTACACCAAAGGCGCGGGTGGCGACGTGATAGGCCAAGCTAGATCAGTCGTCATCGCTTGGAAACTCGCAGCAATGAGGATCTACCTATGACCGATCCGCGCAAGATGGCTGCACCCGACGAAGGCAGGGAGGCAGAGCAACGCACCGAGTTCCTGAAGTTCCTCGATGAAGTGGAGGACGCGCTCAAGTCTCCGCCTGGGCAAGGCTATAGCCGTCGTGTCTCGTACATCACGATTGAGGATGCGTGCGATGCCGGGGGTTCTGAAGTAGCGACGCCTTGGGAGCTTGAGCAAGCCGACATCGACATGATCCGCGCCGCCTTCACCCCATCTGCCACCCCCACCAGCGCGGGGAGCGAGAGGGCGGTCGCTGAGAAGATCGACAGTGTGTTGAGCGAGGCAGCAAATGCTTGCCGCAGTGATGAGCAGTACTACCTGCACGGTCTATGGAAGGCGCGGGCAATAGTTGCTCAAGTTGCCGCTACCCTGCCCGCAGCGGCGCAGCCCGCTAGTCCGGGGCACGAGCCGTTAACTTATTGCCTCATCGCGCCGGGATGCCATACCGGGCCATGCGAGTCGCGTGCAAACGTCGCACTCTCAAAAGCTTTGGCGATGCCGCCGGGCACGGCAATTGTGCCACTCTATGCAGCGGCGCAGCCTTCCGTGCCAGCAGCCGGTAATGCGCAGGGGGCGGGGAAGATAGAAATAACCGGGATGCTAGAGCCATTGTTGCTCAAGAGCGCCACGCGCGAACAACTGGAGGAAGCTGTGCAGAACCTTCGCGCACAGAAATTCAAGCTGCAAGACGAACTCGCCGCTCTCCGCGCAGGCGCGGCGAAGGTGCCGGAGGTTCTATCAAGCCTCAAACTGCGGTGCGGGTACATCATCAACGGCTACGTAGACGCCAAGATGGAAGCCGTCGAAATGGAGCGCCTGATCAACGAATGGTTTGCCGCCGCGCCATCCAGCGAGCAGAGCAAGGAGGGGTGATGGAATCGCTAGTATCGTTTCTGGTGGGCGTCGGGATCGGATTCCTGCTGATCCGGTTTCTGATCACGGGCCCACTCGCCAAGCTGTCGAAAAAGCGAAAGCTGATCGACGACAGGGGTTGGAACGAGGCGCTAGACGCGGGTTTGGTGCGCACCGCACCCCTGCGGAAAGGAACAGACAACTGCATGAATTGCCACGAGTGTCTCGCGGGCCATAATGATTCGGTGACTGGCTGGCCGACCCTTGCCACCAAGATGATCGTGTGCCCGCAGTGCGGAAATAAGCGATGCCCCAAGGCGTCCGACCATCAACTCCCGTGCACCGGCAGCAACGAGCCTGGGCAGCCGGGCAGCATTTACCGAGGGAGGTAACTAGATGGCCCTGACACCAAAACAACTGGCCGAGCGTACGAGGCGCATCGGCGGCAGCGACGCCGCGGCGATCGTCGGCAAGGATCCGTACCGCACCGCGTGGGAAGTCGCCATGCGGATCCGTGGAGAAATGGAGGCCGATAAATCTCTCGAGGACGCCGATCAGATCTTGTTCGGCAACGAAATGGAGGGCGTGCTGGCGCGCATCTACGAGCGCAAGAACAAGGTCAAGCTCGTCGAGCCAGATACGATGGTCCACGAGAAGCACCCTTTCCTCGCCGTGAACATTGACCGGCGCATCGAGGGCAACCCGGCGCTCGCGCTCGAAATGAAGAACACCGGGCAGAAATTCCAGGCCGCGGGGACGCCGATTCTCGAATCGTGGGGTTCGCCAGGCACCGACCAGGTGCCCGAGCGCGTGATCCTGCAGTGCCAGCACGCCATGATGATCGACCCCCTGATCCAGATGTTCCACGTCGTGCGGTGCTACGGCGGCAACGTCTACCAGCAATTCGTCGTGCCGCGTAATGCCAGCCTGATCGACGCGCTGCAGGAAATCGAGCTTGAGTTCTACAAGCGCGCCATGGAGGGTTTGCTCCCAGAGCCCGACTGGGAGCACCGGTCCACGTCCGACGCGCTGGGCCGCGCCTTCAAGAAGATCCAGGGCACCATCGAGAGCCGGCCGGATCTGGAACACTGGACTAAGGCATTCGAGCAGGCGAAGGCCGAGCGCCTTCGGATCGCGACACTGGAGGATGGCCTCAAGAACCATATCGTCCACCTGATGGGCAACACCGAAATCGCTTTGCTATCCGATGGCAGGAAGTGGCAGCGCAAGCTTGTGGCGCGCGCCGGCTATACGGTAGATTCCACCGAGTACATCGAAACGCGCCTAGTCAAGCCGCGCACCAAAAAGGAGGAGTAATGGACAACGCACCGGCAGTTCGCCAAAGCCTGGTCGAGAAGTTCGCCAATCGCTACAGCATCGAGCCCGGCAGGCTCATGAGCATCTTGAAGGCGACGGCTTTCAAGGTGTCGCAGGGAGAAGTATCCAATGAGCAGATGGCCGCGCTCATGGTGGTGGCGGATCAGTACGGGCTGAATCCATTCACCAAGGAAATCTTCGCGTTCGAGGACAAGCGCAAGGGCGTGGTCCCGGTGGTGAGCGTGGACGGTTGGGCGCGCATCATCAACGACCACAAGGACTTCGACGGCCTGGACTTCACCTACGGGCCCGAGCTCGACGTGCCCCACGGTGGCAAGAAAGGCTTCCAGTGGATCGAGTGCACGATGCACCACAAGAACAGGACGCATCCGGTCACGGTGCGCGAGCACTTCGATGAGGTTTATCAGGATCCACGCGGCGGCTACAACGGTCCGTGGCAGTCGCACCCCAAGCGTATGCACCGGCACAAGGCGCTAATCCAGTCGGCGCGCCTCGCCTTCGGGTTCAGCGGGATCTACGATGAGGACGAAGCGCAGCGCATCGTCGATGCTGGCGGTGGGGTTGTCACGCCACCGCAGCCCGGCGATCGCCAAGCCGAGGGCGAAGTCATGACGCGCACTGATGGCCTTGCGGCGGATCTGGCGGCGCGCGCACGCAACGTCACCGACGCCGAGGTCGTGGGCGACCCGAAAGTAGCGACCGCGGCGAAGTCGAAACCCATGTCGTCCGCCACAATCGAGAAAACGATCGCGGACACCGAGGTCGAGGACGAGCTACACGCGCTGCTTCCTCATATCCAAGCGCTCCCGGCCAGCCCGCAGCGCGAACAGATCATGCGCGACTGGAATGCGCGCGTGCTCTCGTTCAAGAACGTGGGCGCGGATCCCGCCGTGCCCGACGCATTCGCCGGCAAGCCGCAGACAGCAGCCCAGGCCAAGCCCACAGCCGCGAAGCCGCCAGCCGCCGCAAAAATCGTCGAGAAACCGGCAGAGCCCAAGCCAGGGTTCCAGGCGGCTCCGGCCAAGCCCGCCGCGCCCAGCGAGGAAGATGCCCAGAAGGTGATAGACGAGCTCAAGGGCGCGAAGGATCCCGAAACCCTGGACCTGATCGCCGATCGCGAGAACAAGCGCGGCTGGTCCAACGAGCAGCGCGGCAAGATCTACAGTGCGTACACCGAGGCACGGGAGAAATTCGATGCCGCGTAGTCGCGCGCGCCGTGTCTGAGAAAACCGGCATCGCGTGGACCGATAGCACGTTCAATCCGTGGTGGGGTTGCATGGAAGTCTCGCCTGGGTGCGACAACTGCTACGCACGCGAGCTCGCCAAGCGGTTCGGCTACGGATGGGGTCAGGGCGCGCCGCGGCGCTACTTCGGCGACAAACACTGGAACGAGCCGCTGCGCTGGAACAAGGCCGCGGGCGCGACCGGGAAACGCCATCTGGTGTTCTGCGCGAGCATGGCCGACGTGTTCGACAACGAGGTCGAGCAGACGCAGCGTGATCGGCTGTGGGCGCTGATCCGCGCGACGCCGAACCTGACTTGGCTCCTGCTCACCAAGCGCATCGGCAACGTGGCGAAGATGCACCCAGGCGGCGACTACCCGAACGTGTGGCTTGGCGCGTCCGTGGTGAACCAGGAGGAGGCCGACCGAGATATTCCGAAGCTGCTCGCCACGCCGGCAGCTGTGCGCTTCGTGAGCTATGAGCCAGCTTTGGGGCCGGTGGATTGGTCGAAGATCAAGTGCGTAGGCGCTGATTCCAAGTTCAACAAGTACGCGCTAGATCAACTGGACTGGATCATCGTCGGCGGCGAGTCCTCGCAAGGCGGCGTCGTAGCGCGGCCATTCAATCTTGCCTGGGCGCGCAGCACGATCGAGCAGTGCAAGCGTGGGCGCGTGCCTGTGTTCGTGAAGCAACTTGGCTCCAGTCCATGCAACCCGGCAATGCTCAAGCACTTCAAGGATCGCCATGGCGCCGACCCCGCCGAGTGGCCCGAGGATCTGCGCGTGCAGGACTTCCCGGAGTGAAGGTAAACATCAACGACCCGAACGAAATGGCCACCGCTGGCATGGATGCGGCCCTGCAGTTCGGGCGCTACGTCACCGAGACGATCGCCGATGCCGAGCCCATCGCAGCGCAGGCCTACCTCCAATCCGTGTTCGGCACGCTCGTAGGCCTGTCCGTAGCGGCGCTGGGCAACGAGCGCACCGTCGATGTGCTGAACAAGATGCTCCTCGTCGCTAGCGAGGTAGATCCGCAAGACAAACAAGCGAGGCACTGACATGGGCGAGCAGCTGGGGCTAGGCATGGTCAACAAAAGCTTCGACCGCATGTTCAAGCCGAAGCGAAAGGCGTGGTGGTCGGACTGCGGGCACTACCGCTACCGGCTCGAGGAAATCTGGGAGCCGAATCTCCCGTTGCTGAACTTCGTGCTGCTCAACCCGAGCACGGCCGGCCGGCCCGACCCAGCCAATCCCGGGGAATTGACTTCGGACCAGACGTTCACGCGGGCGTGCGTCCGCGCGCGGCGCTGGAAGGAATTCGCCACCAAGCCGCCGCACGACATTGGGGGCGTGATCTTCACCAACGCATACGCCTGGACCGAAACCAACTCACTGGAGGTCAAGAAGCTGCTCAAGGCGGGCAAGGATCTGATCGGCCCGGACAACGATGCGTCGATCGTGAAGGCTGCACAGGACGTGCGCGCAAGCCACGGGCTGGTGATCTGCGCCTGGGGTGCCCACTGCTCGCCGGCGCGCTCCAAGGACGTCCTGCGCTTGCTGATGGCCACCGCGAAGGTCACGCCGCAAGCGCTCCGGTTCACCGCGTCCGGCGCCCCAGTGCACATCTTGTACCTGCCCTACGACCTGGGCGGCGGCCCGTACGCCATCACGGAGCCGAACTTTTGCCGCGGCTGCGGCTTCGAGATTGCGGCCGACTCGCTGGCGTGCGGCGAGTGCAGCTGCGAGGATGACTGCACGCCGTGAAGATCATCCCCCCGCACCTGAGCTTCGAGCAGGCGCTCGTGGCTGGCTACACCGGAAAGATCCTGTGCCGGCCGTACCTGCAGTGGCTCAAGACCAAAAACTGCTGGCGCTGCGGGTACGCACCTGGCGACCCGATGCGCCCGATCGACCCGAGCCACTACAACGGCATCAAGGGTATGGGGACGAAGAGCGCTGATCTGTTTTCCGTCCCCGAGTGCCGGAAGTGCCACAACGAATACGAGGACCGCGGCGCGGATCCGGCAGGACAGGAGGAGCGGCTGCGCGCCGCTCTGATGCATCTGGTGCAGGCGTTTTGGGAGGGAAGATTTGTATGGACAGGGTGACAGATTCAAGATCATGCAAAACTTGTCGGTGGTACGAATTGCGCGAGACGCCAGTTACTACTGGCTTGCGAATCTTCGGTTGGTGGATCACCAAGGATGAAAGCGTTTTGCGTGACTCGCTCTGCCGTAGGTTCGGCCCTGATGGCATGCCTTGCGATCAAGCACGCTCTCGCTCGGCGGTGATCGGATGGTCACCGTCGCCCCCGGCCGCGCCCGGGGGCTGGCAGCCGATCCATCAACTCGTGGACGGCCCATGCGGGAGTATTGGGCGCATGTGGGAAGCGCGATGATAGAAGGGGGGGGTGGTATGGACTGGCTGATCGAGCTTCTGATGCCATGGCGCCGATTGCAGAGAATCGAGCGCGAACTAGACAGGGCAGAGCGCGCTGCGGTTGCCCGCATGCAACACGAACTTTGGCGAGCGCAAAGAGAAGTGGCGCTGCGACGTTTTCATGAGCCCATGTTCTTCAAGCGATTTGTTTCATGAAATCCGTTGCCAGCCCCCTCGAGGCCGCTGTCGAGCTCCAGCTGCGCGCGCTCAAGCTCCCCCAAGGGTGGCGCCAGTACTACCCGATCCCCGGCCGCAAATACCGTCTTGACTTTGCCTGGCCCGAAAAGAAGCTGGCCGTGGAATGCGAGGGCATGGTGCACCGGATCAAAGCGCAGTTCGAGCACGACTGCCGGCGCAGCAATGATCTGCTCGATGCTGGCTGGCGAGTCTACCGTTTGACCGGTAGCATGATCCGTGCCGGCGAGTCGATCGCCCTTCTGGAAAGGATCCTCAAGTGACCCGCACCTGCCATACCTGTGAACATCTTTCGCTGTGCGTGTTCTACCGGGCGGTGGATCACGCGATCAGGGATACGAATCTGCACATGGTGGACGTCAACCAGCCGAGCTCGTCGCCTACCTCGTTTATCCGCGTGTTCGAGACGATCGCCGTGGTGTGTACGCAGTACAAGGCCACTCCGTGAGCCTCTCGCGGTTACCCGACGAGTTCGTCCAATCGCTCCTCGACAACCTGGACACGAAGGGAAAGGTCTACGCGCGCCGCAAAGCCGAGCGCACCGGCTTGGAGGAGGAGCGCAAGATCACCAAGAACGAGCTGATGAACGTCGCCGAGGCCGAAGACGTGCGCACGATCACCAAGCAGGAGCGCTTCGCCTACTCGCACCCCACGTACCGCGCCATCGTCACCAGGCTGATCAAGGCGGTGGAGGAGGAGGCGCTGGCCGAGTACGAGCTCAAGCTGATCGACATGCAGTTCGAGGCATGGCGCACAATCAACGCGAACGAGCGCGCGGCGTCGCGGTGACTACACCGACGCCGCTGAACGGATGGGCGCCGCGTACTGGACGCGGCGGCGGCGGCCAACCTCCTGCCCTCGCCCAAAGAAAAGCCCGGCTGAGTTGCCCCAGCCGGGCGAGCGCTACTTCTTCTTCATGAAGCCGGGCTGAATCCCCGCCGCCATCCGCTCCTCTGCAATGCGCCGTCCATGCCGGCGCCGCAGCTTCGTGGTGATCGCTGCGCGCTGCCGGTCGATGACCGCTAGCACGGTCTGCGGCAGGATCGAGCGCGCCGAGCCTTGGGCGTTGACCTGTGTAACGAACGCCGTGATGCCCTCTTCGGTTCGCACCGTCTGGATCATGAACGACGTCGCGTTGCCGTAGAAGTCGATATGCTGCACGACGGTTGGCTGCGTGTGCGCCCCATTCGGTAGCCCGATCATGCTGGAGAGCAGCTTGTCGAACGGGTCGGATGCGCGCGCAGCCGTGACTTTGTGGGCCTCTTGGTCCATAATGAATCCTCTCGAGTTGTAAAAGAGCCCCGCCGCGGTGTCAGCCGCGGCGGGTTGCAGCGCGATGCTGCACCCCCATTTTATCAAACCGGTTTTTGCGATCGGTCGTTTCTGAACGAACGATCAATGACTTACGGAACGCGATGCCCCGAGAAAAAAGTGCTTGGTGGCATTTTCGGGCGTTTGCGATTTCGTGCCTTCTCGATCAGCCCACCGCACTCGCAGGCGCCATCGTAAGCGGTGGTGCCGCGCATCGGGCGGCGGCAGCGATTACACCGTAGGCGCATCGTCGCTCAAGCTGTTGAAATAGCTCTCGACCTCTTTCAGCTTGGGCTTCACGACGCGCAGCGCCGTGTTGACGAATTGCTTGGCGCAACGCAGTTCCTTCGCCACGTCGACCTGGCGCTTGTCGTCGACGAGCACGGCCAGCACCGCGCGGCGCGCTTTCTTGCGTAGCCGCGTCAGGTTGAGCGCCGTGTCGACCAGCTGGCGGCGTACCTCGATTGGTAGATCGGTCAGCTTTTTTGCCATGCTCCGTACCTCCTCATTGTGTCTTCGTAGCGCTCAGCGTCAATCGCGTTGCCGCCCGGCGATCGGCTAAGCTCGTTTCCTCTGGAATCCATCTTCACGCAGTGCCAAAGGCCCGTGGCCTTGTCGTAGACGCTCTGGTAGCGACGCCGGCCGCCCGCCCTATCTGTCGGGCTCGCCATCGGCGGCTTCCTCCCAGAAGTCCATGTGGTAGCCCTCGGGTGTGCTTGCGCCCTCGCGCTCGATCGTCACGGCGCTAGGCGAGCGCATGAACCCGGCGACGTAGCCGCGCAGCTGGGCGTCGTAGGGCGCGGCCTGGCTGGGGGCTTGCTGCTCGCGGCCCAGCGCCCTGATGCCTTTGGCGCTGAGCTTCACGCGCTGGCCGACCTTAAACTTATCCCGGGCGATCATAGGGCGAGTATCTGACGGAATACCGCGTCGACGTCGCTTGCCTTGATGTCGCAGCCGTTGGGCCTGACGTAGCACCGGATCCCCAGCGGCAGCGGTGCGATCTTCTGCGCGCGGTGCACGATGGTGCCGGACTCGTCGCGCTCCTCGACCGTGCACGCGACCCCGGAAGCGACCAGCGCGGCCACCACATCATCGAACCGTGCGCCCTCAATGGTGATGTTCACGGCGCCCCCTCAAGATCCTTGTACGTGTCGGGTTGAATGTCGAAGCTTCCCGCCATTCCGCCCTCGTCGTAGCTCTCCTGCAACTCGTCACGCAGCTGGAGCATGAGCAGCTGGCGCTCGTTGGTGATGTGCGGATACCGCGCTTTGGCACACTCCAGATCGTCGGCGCGGTTGCGCGTGAAGATCACGCTAAATTGGTACTCGTACTGCGGCATGGCGGCCTCCTAGTTGGTCCCCAGGATTTCGAGAATGCGCTGCATCTTCGCGGCGCTGGTGGTCAAGGATTCGATGCGCGCGCGCGGCTCCTGCTCGCCGCACCAGATCCGCACGACGCGCGCGTTCGGGTGCCAGAAGTGCGCTTCGCCGTCGCGGTACTCCACGCCCGGCTTCGCGATCCCCAGGCTTGCCGCCATCTGCGTCGCCAGCTGCATCGCGCGCTCGTCGTTCTCCGCGATCTGCTTGCGCTTGGCGAGGCACGCTTGGAACATGGGTATATATTTCGCCATGAAGCGCCGGTCGAATTCCTTGGCGATGCTCTCGGCGCTGCGCGCGGCGCTGGCCGTCGCGCTCGGCGGGTGCTCGTCGTGTTTGATCACGCCCCAATCACGCGCCCCCATGTAGGCCGTGCCCCCGTTTGGGCGGACTCGGTGCGGCCAGAGCGGGCTGATGGTGATGCGCCCGTCACGCTCGGACATGTGGAAGGGGATGCGCTGCAGGGTGGTTAAGAATCTATCCGGCAGGCCTCGCTCCATTGGTGCCTCGCTGCTGACTTCGGCATTCAACGCTGCGGCTACTTCTCGTGCTGTGGTCATGGTTGCTCTCTTGGGAAAAATTCGCGTATGTCGCCCGCTGGCTCGCCCATCATCAATTCAGCGGCGGCCATGTAGAACGGGGCCAGGTTCAGCATGCCCGCCCTCGCGCCGGGGTTCGTCGTGCTGTCGCACGGCGCGGCGTCGTTCTCTAGCGAATGGTGCAAGCGGCAAGCCAGGGGGCGCACGTCGTAGACGGTGCACAGGTTCTCGACCAGGAACGGACAGGGCTTGCCGGCATAGCGGTCGATGTTCTCGCGTGGATCCGTCAACGCCGTCAGGCGCACAGGGGCGCGCCCAATCGCGGCGCCGATGCGCTGCGCGTCGTCCCAGCCAATCCCCACCGCCTGGTGGCAGCAAGCCGCGCAGCCTTTCTTGCATGGCGTCTCGGGCGCGATCGCCGCCGCCGCGGTGTCGGCCAGCTGGCGCAGCTGCTCGTGCCTTTGCGCCAGCGGCATGCGTGCGGCGCGCGGCACATGCGGCACGGCCCAAAACAGGATGCGCCGCACGGTGTCCTTGTCGCCGATTCTGTTGGCGCGCTCCTCGGGGGTCATGGGGTCGGCCTGCATTCGCGACAATCGCACAGGACGCCAGCGGCGCGCGCGTTGGTGCCTGCGTGCCATGCGCGATTCATCGTTGCGCGGTTGACGCGCTGCTCGATGATGAGGCGCGTAAAGCTGCGGCTGTCGTTGTGGTAACCCGCCACCTTGGCGAGCGTGAGCGCATCTTCGCGTTTCATTGGGTGTCGTCCTGGTTGCCGGTGATGTGGATTTCTTCGCCGGTCGTCTCGCCGTCCGTCGCCCTCTCCTGCCAGTGCCCGCCTCCCTTGGCGCTGCGCTCGACCACAAAGAACGGATCGCCGAAGCGCTGGCGCGCGAGCGCGCGCGCCATGCGCTTGGCGCCGGGCTCGGTGCGCGACGTCTCAATCACAGTCGGGCGGCGGGCGTGCTTTTTGCGGAGCTCGATATAGAGCACGGCTAGAACCGGTAGGCAAAGCCGATGCGCCACTGCTCTGGGTCGCCGAGGTCGAAGTATCCAGGCTGCGGCAGCTGGTCGACTTCGTTCGCACGCTTAATGCGGAGCATTTCGAAGTGCACGTGCGCGCGCCGGCCAACGCTGAATTGCGCGCCGATGCCGTAGCCCTGGCTCGTGCCTTTAACTTCGTGCGACGGGCCGGCGCTGTCGGTGTACTTGTACGTCACTCGATACATGCTCGCGCTGGCGGTGAGCGTCAGCCATTCGTTTACAGGCAGCAATCCGCGCAGCGTGAGTCTGTCGCCGCGGATCGTCCAGTCCTGCACCCTGGTTATCTCGTTCAGGTTCTCGCTGTACTGAAGCTCGCCGAAGTGCGCGAGCTCGGCTTCGACGTGGCGCCAGCGGTAGCCGGCGGCGAGCTCCGGCGTCAAGTCCAGCATGCTTAGCGCCGCGTAGGGCTCGGCGCGCGCGTCCTGCGGGGCGATCACGGCGCCCAGTGCTAGCGCGGCGAGGGTAGCGGCCAGGCGCCCGTACTTGAGCAGCCGCGCGCGCACGCCGCTCGCGGTGCGTTCCATCAGCGCCATGAGCGCGGGGATGGTGTCGCCAGCATCGAAGCGCGACAGCAGCTTGCGGTCGTCCTCTTCGGTCCACGGCGTGCCCTGCTTGGCGGGCGCCGCTCCGGCTTGCCGCCTGCGGCGCTGCTGCTGTTCTAGCGTCGCGATCGCGACGTGCAGCGCGCGCACCGCGGTGACGTCCTGGCATGCGTCGGTGTCGGCGAGCCGCTCGCCGTTCGTTGGGTGCATTCCCTCCGCCATGCGGCGCAGGATCGGCAGAGCTTCAAGGGTGTCCATTCGGGCCTCCTGGTTGTGTTCGGCAAGAGTAAACGATACAGTAAACGCTTTGCAAGGATTATTTGTGTTTGTGAGCGTCCACTAACGCAGGCAATTACTGGGCGTGTCAACCGATTGCAGGGCAAAGCGTTTACTGTAATTTCAACGCGAAAAGGGGCACACAATGCCATGCGATACGCAACCGGAAAGCATGACCGAGCAGGGCAAGCGCAAGCTTGCAGAGGCAACAAAGCGACTCGAGGCCGCGCTCGCCGCGGGGTCGGTGTCGCTCGTGGTGGGGCCGCAGGGGTCGGTGGCATTCCGCAACTGGCGCGCAGCTGAGCGCGCCGGGCTCACGGATCTGTGCGCCTACCGGCGACTGCGGGCGGAAAACTCGCCGGCGCTGCGCCGCGCGCTCGCGCGCGCCGAAGCAATCGGCGGGGTCAAGGTCAACGAAAAAGCGGTCGCTCAAGGCGTGCACAGTCACGACGGCGGCCAATCGTGGGGCAATCACTGAGGGGAATGAACATGGAAAACGTGAATCAATCGAAGGGATCGCGCGCCGCCGCCGACGTGTCGGCACTGCTGCGCGCTCGCAATCCTCTGCTGTGGATCGTGACGCGCGAAGAGGCGCGCGTCGAGCGGCTGATCGTCGAAGCGGCCCAGGCCGCCAGCTATGAGCCGCGCTTCTGGGACTGCGCCACGGGGGTGACAAACTTCGCCGGCGAGCCGCGCGAGGGTGGCGAAAGGCTCACGGATCCGGCGGCCGTGCTCACCGAGATTCGGGAAAGCACGGCGCGGCAAGTGTGGGTGCTGCGCGATATTCCCGCATGGTTGCGCGACCCCAGCGTGCTGCGCTCGTTGCGCTCGTTGGCGCGAGCCTTGCCAATGGCGCCGCGCGAAGAGGCGCGCGCCGTCATCGTGCTGACCCCGCAGTCGGACATTCCGCCCGAGCTCGCCGGGCACGCGATCGTCATCGAATGGCCGCTCCCGGATCGCTCCGAGGTCGCCGCGATTCTGGACGGGGCGATCGCCGCTTTGCCCGAGGATATGCGCAAGGATGCCGCGCCCAATGGCACGCGCGACCAGGCGATCGACGCTGCAGTCGGGCTCACCGCCGAAGAGGCGCAAGCGTGTTTCGCGAAATCGCTCGTGTCGACGCGGCGAATCGACCCGGCAACCGTGTCGGGAGAAAAGCGCCGCGTAATCGCCCGGGAAAAGGTGCTCGAATGGTTTGACCCCCTGCCGGGCGGGCTTGATGCAGTCGGCGGGCTGGACGCGCTGAAAGCCTGGCTCGGCGCACGTCGCGCCGCGTTCTCGCCCAAGGCGAGGGCGTACGGGCTGCCGGCGCCGAAAGGGTGCTTGCTCGTGGGCGTGCCGGGCTGCGGGAAGTCGCTCACCGCCAAGGCGATCGCCACAGCGTGGGCGATGCCGCTCCTGCGCCTGGACATGGGCGCGTTGAAATCGAAGTATGTCGGCGAGTCAGAGGGCAACATTCGCAAGGCGCTGCGCGTGGCCGAAGCTGTCGCGCCGTGCGTGCTCTGGCTGGATGAGATTGAAAAGGCGCTCGCCGGCGCAACGCAGGGCGCGGCCGACGGTGGCACGAGCGCCGACGCGCTGGGAACCGTGCTCAGCTGGATGCAGGACCGCGCGGGCTCCGTGTTCGTCGTGGCAACGTCGAACGACGTGAGCGCGCTTCCGCCCGAGCTTCTGCGCAAGGGGCGATTCGATGAGCTTTTCTTCGTCGATCTGCCGGACAACGAAGAGCGCGCCGAAATCATCGCCGCGACACTGCGCACCCACAATCGCAACCTTGATCTGGAGTCAATCTACAAGGTGGCGAAAGTGTGCGACGGATTCACGGGCGCGGAAATCGCCGCGCTGGTGCCCGAGGGGCTCTTTGCTGCATTCGCCGAGGAGGAGCGCGCCCTGGTCGCCGAGGATCTGATCGTCGCAGCGCGCGCAACCGTTCCCCTGGCTCAGACTGCAGCGGAGAAAATCAGCGCGCTGCGCAAGTGGGCGAAAGGCCGCGCGCGCCCTGCCACAACCCCCGACGTGAGCGCGAGCAATCGCGCGCCGCGTCTTGACGTTTAATCGAGGAGGATTGTCATGCGAGTTTCCGTTCTAAAGCCGGGTCTGCTGGTGTCGTTGAAGACTACCGTTTCCGGCGCGGTGGATTACGAGCGCACCGAGCTCGAGGCCGAGCACGTGACGGCGGACGGTTCCAAGGTCGCGCGCTGGGAGACGCTGCGCAACATACCGGACCCCCTGGAATTTGATCGGGCGACCAAGGCGCGCGGCTTGGCGCGCTCCGCGGTCGTGTCCGTGTGCTGCTCGTCGTCCTTCGGGTTGCTGTGCCCGAGCGACAAAGAGGCCGAGCTCCAGGCCGCGCTCACGGATGCGCAACGCATCGTGAACGATTTCAACATGTCGGCGCGGCGCGCGCGCGTGCAAGTGTTCGTGCTCATGGGTCGCGTTGCCGACAATGACGTCGAGGCGGCGCGCGCGATCGGCGCCGAGCTGCGTGAGCTCATGGAGTCCATGCAGGCGGGAATCAAGGCCGCGGATCCCGAGGCGATTCGCGAGGCGGCCACCAAGGCGCGCGCGATCGGCGGCATGCTGTCCGAGGATGCAGGCCGCAAGGTGTCCGAGGCGATCGCCCAGGCGCGCAAGGTGGCGCGCGAGCTCGTGAAGCGCGTGCAGAACGCGGGCGAGCAGGCCGCGGTGGTGGTCGCGCAGTGCAACGTCGAGGCGATCGAGAGGGCGCGCTTTGCCTTTCTTGACCTGGACGCGAACGGCCAGCCCGTGGAATCGATCGCGGCGCCGGCGCGCGGCCTGGATCTTCCCCCAGCTGGTGAGAAGTTCGCCCCGCCCGTGTCGGCGTCGGCGTCGCTTCCCTTCGACCTGGAGGCCTAGCCATGAAAACCGTTGCAGCTGCACTCACTTTTGCGCCCGGGCTCGCCTGGGCGCACCCTGGGCACGGGGTCGAGCTCATGCACGCGCACGGCGAGCTCGCGCTCCTGGTCGTGCTCGTGGTCGCTGTCGCCGCCTGGTGGCGCCGATGAGCTCTAGCCCGATGATCAGGACGGGCGCCACGCGCGCCGAGCTCGCGTACGTGGCGCGCTACTGGCGCAAGCTGGCAAGGCGCTACGCGCGCGAGGCGCGCGAGCTCGAGCTGGTGTTGTTTAATCTTCGCGCCGCCGAGCGCAATGCGTACAAGCAAGGGCGCCTTGTTTCGGCCGCGGATGAGCTCGAGGCGCTGCGCGCGCGCGATCGCGCCCAGGCGGAAACCCTCCAGGCGCTGCATGAGCTCGCCTGCGCCGAGCGCCGCGCCGGCCACTACGCGGCGCAGGCGACGCTCTCCCAGGCGCAGCTGAATCAAGTTCCGCGCTGGGTGCTCTACCTGGTGGCCTGGTGGCGCGCGCAGCTGGCGCGCCTCGAGCGCCGGGCGCCGACCTAGCGCTGCCCCTGCGCGCCCGCCCCCTTGGGCGCGCAGCTTCGGCCCGCCATCGCTCCCTCGGTGGCGGGCCTTTTTTTGCGTGAGCTCACGCGGTTTTCAGGCCTGAAAGCCCGCAAAGGGCCCAAAACCGGTGTGAGCTCGCGCGGATTTGCGCGGCGCGTCGCGTCGGCGTACGCTTCGCGGGCAATTCGTCAAATCAACCAGGAGACGCGACCATGCCAGCCGGAAAGGGATACGCCCCGCCCAAGGGCGCGCAGCAACCGGGCAAAGGCCTCAGCAACAGCCAGACCAGGAACAGCCCGAGCACCGTCAACCAGGGCGGCGGCTCGAGCGAGCGCGGCGCGCGCATGGACCCGCCCAAGGGCGCGCAACAGCCCGGCCGCGGCTTCGCCAAGTCCCAGACCCGCAACAGCCTGACCCCGCGCCGGTGAGCGCCGCGCCGCTCGTCGGCGCGAACGGTCAACCGCTCGGAGCACAGGCGGCGCGGCCCGAGCTCGCCCGCGCCCAGGCCGCGCCATTCCCCCAGCTGGCCGGCGTCGTCCTGGTGCGCATCCGCCCTGATCGCAACGCACTGCCCGAGGCCTGGCGCTTCACGCTGGCATTCCGTACCGGGATCGGCGACCAGGGCGCCGGCCTCAACCTGGACCTGACCAGGAGCGCCAAGGGCCGAGACGTCGCCCGCGCGCTGCGCGAGCTCGCCGCCGGCCTGGATGCACTGTCCGATTCCCTGGAGATCCCGCCCGATGGCCAGCCCGCCCAAGTTCCAACCCCCACCGAGCCCGCCGCCCTCGAGCGCGAGCTCGAGCCCAAGGCGCAAGCGTAAGCGCCAGAACGGCGCGCAGCGGGCCCAGGTGGCGCCACAGGCCGCGCCAGCTGCACCAGCTGCACCTGTCGACCCAGCCCAGGCCGCGCCCGGCGCGCCGCGCCCAGGCACGCCACAGGCCAGCCCTACCCGAAAAGTCGGGGAAACGTCCTCGACCATCCCAGCCGACCCCCTCGCCCCTCCCCCTGAGCTCGCCTCCCTCTCCGCACTGCGACCAGATCCCGCACA
>JAOUGZ010000359.1 GCA_029865405.1 Betaproteobacteria bacterium | reverse complement strand
CCCGGCATGCAGGAACACCCCGGCGGTGGCCGCGGCGAGCGCGAGCCAGACCCAGAGCAGATGCTCGTCGCCCGCGGCCTGCGAGATCATCGATTTCGACACGAAGCCCGAGGTGAGCGGGAACGAGGAGATGGCGAGCGCGCCGATGGTGCCGCAGACCGTGGTGAGCGGCATGGTGCGGAACAGACCCCCCAGGTCGGTGCACTTGCGCTTGTGCGTGGCGTAGAGCACCGAGCCTGCCGACATCAGCAGCAGCGCTTTGTAGATGATGTGCGTGAAGGCGTGCGCCGCGGCGCCGTTCAGCGCCATCTCGGTGCCGATGCCGATGCCGGTCACCATGAAGCCGACCTGGTTCACGATGCTGTAGGCGAGGATGCGCCGCATGTCGTTCTCGAGCAGCGCGTAGACGATGCCGTAGAACACCATGAACAGCCCCACCCAGACGAGGAGCTCGGTGCCCGGGAAGCCGCGCAGCAGCACGTACACGGCGGTCTTGGTCGTGAACGCCGACAGGAACACCATGCCGCTCCAGCTCGCCTCGGGATAGGCGTCGGGCAGCCAGGCCGAGAGCGGCGGAGCGCCGGCATTCACCAGGAACCCGGCGAGGATCAGCCAGTGCGCGGGCGAATCGAGCGCCATGCGCGCGAACTCGGTCGAGCCGGTGGCGGCGACGTGTCCCGCGATGCCGGCAAAGAGCAGCACGCCACCCAGCAGGTGGATGGCGAGGTAGCGCAGGCTCGCGCGATACGACGGGCCGGTGCCCGCGCTCCAGATGACGAGCGTCGATCCGACCGCCATCAGCTCCCAGAACACGAACAGCGTGACGAGGTCGCCGGCGAGCACCGCGCCGATTGCCGACCCGGCGTAGACATAGGCCGCCGGCAGCTCGAGGCGGCTCTTCTGGTTGAGCGCGTAAAGGCCCCCGCCGAACGCCATGACGGCGAAGATCACCGCAAACAGGCGCGACAGCGCGTCGTAGGCGAGCGGCCGCACTTCGAGCCCCAGCCAGGTGCCGCTCCAGGCCACGCCGGCGGGCGCGGCGAGCACCAGCCAGAGCGCCGCGAGCGGCGCGGCGAGCGCCACGGCGGCGCGCGCGCGGCCGCGCAACAGGGCGAGTGCGAGCCCGGCGACGACGATCAGCAGCCCCGGATGCAGCCAGGCGCTAGCCATCGCGCTCCTCCCCGTCCTCGTAGTAAATGTCGGGACGCTTCAGGAACAGCGCCAGGCCCTTGGCAAACAGGATCATCCCGGCGCAGGCGAGGAAGCCGTACCAGGCGCCGAACCCGGCGACGGACTCGATGCGAAAGTGCGGGTGGTGCACGACGAGGAACTCGGCCGCCACGGTGAGCACGAGCACGGCGATGAACACGCGCCACAGCAGGCGTATGGTCTCGGGTCGCGCAAGCCAGTGGTCCCGCATGTCAGCCTCCTTGCAGTGCGCGCGCGAGCGCGAGCGGTACCTGCGGGAAAAAGAACAGCGCCACCGTGGCGGCGGCGGTTGCCAGCAGCGCCAGCACCATCGGCAGCGGCGCCTCGCCGTGCGCCACGCCCTGCGGCGCGCGGAAGAACGCGCGGTAGACGATGGGCGCGAAGTAGGCGGCGTTGAGCAGCGTGCTCGCGGCGATGACGCCGACCGCCACCCAGTGCTCGGCCTGCAGCGCGCCGGCGAGCATGTACCACTTGCTGACGAAGCCCGCCGCCGGCGGCAGGCCGATCATCGACAGCACGCCGACGGCGAAGGCGCCCATGGTCCAGGGCATGCGCCGGCCGATGCCGTCGAGCTGGCTGACCTCGGTCTTGTGCGCGGCGGTGTAGATGGCCCCGGCGGCGAAGAACAGCGTGATCTTGCCGACCGCGTGCGCGGCGATGTGCAGCGTCGCGCCGATCACCGACAGCGGCGCCAGGATCGCCGTGGCCAGCACCACGTAGGAAAGCTGGCTGACGGTGGAATAGGCGAGCCGGCGCTTCAGGTTGTCGGCGCGCAGCGCCACCACCGAGGCGGCGATGACGGTGAACCCGGCGACGGTCGGCAGCCAGTCGGACGCGGTGGTGGCAGCGAGTGCATCGGTGCCGAAGACGTAGACCACGACCTTCACCACCGCGAACACCCCCGCTTTCACCACCGCCACTGCATGCAGCAGCGCCGAAACCGGCGTTGGCGCCACCATCGCCGCGGGTAGCCAGCGGTGCACCGGCATCAGCGCGGCCTTGCCGATGCCGAACATGTAGAGGGCGAGCAGCCCGCCGAGCGCGGCTCCCGAGACCTTGCCGCCGAGGATGCCGCCCGGCGTGAACTCGAGCGTGCCCGCAATCGCCCAGGTGGCGATCACGGCCGGCAGCAGGAACACGATCGAGGTGCCCAGCAGCAGCCCGAGGTACACGCGCCCGCCTTTCTTCGCCTCGTCGTCGCCGTGGTGCGTGACCAGCGGCCAGGTCACCAGCGTCAGCATCTCGTAGAACACGAACAGCGTCAGCAGGTTTGCCGACAGGGCGATGCCCATGGTGGCGGCGAGCGCCAGCGCGAAGCAGACGTAGAAGCGCGTCTGGTGCGCCTCGTCGTTGCCGCGCATGTAGCCGATCGAGTAGACCGAGTTCACGATCCACAGGCCGGAGGCCACCAGTGCAAAGAGCATGCCGAGCGGCTCGACGCGAAAGCCAAGCGCGATGCCGGGCAGCATCTCGAGCACGAAGAGCTGCGGGATGCCGCCCGCGAGCACCGTCGGCAAGAGCCCCAGCACGCTGGCGAAGAGCAGTCCCGCGGTGCCGAGCGTCACCGTCTCGCGCAGGTTCGGCCAGCGCCCGGCAAGCGCGATGAGCGCCGCGCCCGCGGCGGGCACGAGCAGGCAAGCGGCGATCAGCTGGGCGCCGGTCACGGTGCGCCGCCCAGCATGAGCAGCGCGGCGCGGCGCGCGCCCTCCACGGTGAAGGACGTGTCGAAGCCGAACCAGACGCACGCGGCGACCAGCACCCAGGACACGGCGAGCATCGGCAGGGGCGCTTCGCCCGCGCCTGCCGCGCCCGCCGGCGGCTCGCTCAAGTAGGCCGCCTCGACAAAGCGCCACACGTAGGCCACGGCGATGAGCGAGGTCAGCACCACGAGCCCGGCCAGCCACCAGTATCCGGCCTCGAGCGCGCCGAGCACGAGGTACCACTTGCTGATGAACCCCGCGGTGCCCGGGACGCCGATGAGCGACAGCCCGGCGAGCGTGACGCCGAGGCAGGTGAGCGGCATGGTGCGCCCGAGACCTTGCAGGCGCTTGAAGTCGACGCCGCCCGCGCGCAGCGCGATGCCGCCGACCAGCAGGAACAGCGCGCCCTTGGTGATGCCGTGGTTGAACAGGTGCACCACCGCGGCGGTCAGGCCGTCGCGCGTCGCCAGGCCGATGCCGAGCGTGATATAGCCGATCTGCGCGACGCTGGAATAGGCGAGCAGGCGCTTGAAGTCCGCCTGCCACAGGGCGACCAGCGATGCGGTGACGATGGCGGCGATCGACAGGCCGATGAGGATCTCCGGCACCGGCAGCGCCTCCACCACCAGCCCGGCGCCGAACACGGAGAAGTAGTAGCGCAACAGGACGTAGATCGACACCTTGGTGGCGGTCGCGGCAAGAAGCGCCGTGGCCGCGGACGGCGCGTAGGTGTACGCATTCGGCAGCCAAAGATGCAGGGGAAAGAGCGCGAGCTTGAGCGACAGGCCGACGGTGATGAACGCGAGCGCCGCCAGCACCGGCCGCGTGGCGCCGACCTGCGGCAGGCGCTCGGCCATGTCGGCGATGTTGAGCGTCCCGGTGACGAGGTAGAGCAGCCCGACGCCGATGACGTAGAAGGTGGCGCCGATGGTGCCGAGGATCAGGTACTGGTAGGACGCGAGCAGCGCGCGGCGGTCGCGCCCCAGGGCGATCAGCACGTACATCGCGAGCGACGCGATCTCCATGAACACGAACACGTTGAAGGCGTCGCCGGTGATCGTCATGCCGAGCAGGCCCGCGAGGCACAGGCAGTGCACGGCGTAGTACAGGTAGTGC
>JAOUGZ010000358.1 GCA_029865405.1 Betaproteobacteria bacterium | reverse complement strand
TGCTCGCAGGCGGGGGGCATGCGCATGCCTGGGTGCTGCACGAAGGCGTACAAGGCGAAGTGACGCTGGTCACGCCGTATCCGCACCACGTCTACTCGGGCATGCTGCCGGGTTTCGTCGCCGGCCACTACACGCTGGAGGACATCCGCATCGACGTCGCCGCGCTCGCGGCGCGCGCCGGCGTAAAGCTGGTGCTCGGGCGGGTCGTCGCGCTTGACGCGAAGCGGCGCGTAGCGCGTCTCGAGGACGGCGCCGAGATCGAATACGACCTGGCCTCGCTCGACGTGGGCTCGCACGCCGCGGCGCCCGAGTATGCGCTTGCCGCCAAGCCGTTCGAGACGTTCATGGAGCAGTGGCTCGAGGCGAAGGACCGGGTGCGCAATGTCGCGGTGGTCGGCGCCGGCGCGGCCGGCGTCGAGATCGCGATGGCGGTGGCGCATCGCGCGAACACGCGCGTGACGCTGTACTCCGACCGGCCGATGTTCCGGCCCGGGCTCGCGCGGCGCATCGCGCGCCAGCTCGCGCGACTCGGTGTCGAGCTGCGTGAAGGCGTGGCGTTTGCGGACGGCATGTGCAAGGACTACGACCTCGTCATCTGGACCGCGGGCGCGGCGGCGCTGCCGTGGTTGCGCGAAAGCGGCTTGGCTGTCGACGACCGCGGTTTCGTGCTGGTGGACGAGCGCCTGCGCAGCGTCTCGCACCCGGAGGTGTACGCGGCGGGCGACTGCGCCACGCTGCGCGATGCGGCGCATCCGAAGTCGGGCGTGTTCGCCGTGCGCCACGCGCCGGTGCTGGCCGCGAACCTCGGTGGCGCGGACCGGCGCTACGTCCCGCAACGGCGCACGCTGGCGCTGATCAGCTGCGGCGAGCGCTACGCCATCGCCGACTGGGGCGGCGTGAGCTGGGAAGGCGCGTGGGTGTGGCGCTGGAAGGACCGCATCGACCGGCGCTGGGTCGAGCGCTTCAGGCTTTAGGCCGGTTCGCCACCAGGAGCTTGCCCTCGGCCTCTACGGCGAGCTCACCCGCCTGGTTCGTGCAGGTGCAGCGCAGCACCACGATGCCGCCCTTGTGCTTGGGCTTGTCGAGCTTCTCGGCGATCGTCCAATCCGAGGTCAGCGTGTCCCCGGGCCGCACCGGCGCCTTGAAGCGGCAATGGTGCTCCAGGTAGGCGAGGGCGGTGCCCGCGAAGTAGTTTCCCACGGGCGCCGACACCAGCGCGCTGGTGAACGGCCCGTGCAGGATGCGCGTGCCGAACCTCGAGCGCTTCGCGAATTCCTCGTTCACGTGCAAGGGGTTGAAGTCGCCGAAGAGGCCCGAGCCGAGCACGAGGTGGGCCTCGGTGACCGTGAGGCTGGTGCCGAAGCGCTCGCCCACCCCTACGTCGTCGTACCACTTTCCCTGGAACATGACTTATTATCGCCGTTCCTTGGAGGAGGAATACATGATGAACAAGCTTGCCGCCGGACTCGCCCTTTCCCTGCTGCCCATTGTCGCGCTCGCACAATATCCCGACCGCCCGATCAAGCTGATCGTGCCCTGGGCCGCGGGCGGGGACACCGACAACATCTTCCGCCCGTTCGCGCCGCTGATGCAAAAGCACATCGGCCAGCCGCTGGTGATCGCCAACGTCGGCGGCGCCTCCGGCACCAAGGGCGCGAAGGAAGCCAAGGACTCGCCGCCGGACGGCTACACCATCTACGGCATGCACGATTACATCCACTCCACCTACTACACCGGCGTGTCGGACGTGAACTACACGGATTTCGAGACCGTGTGCCTGGTGTCCTCGACGCCCTCGGTGCTGACCGGGAGCCCGAAGACGCCCTGGAACGACTGGAAGTCGCTGCTCGCCGACGCCAAGGCGCGCCCGGGCGAGATCACGGTGGGCGCCACCTTGGGCTCGACCAGCCACTTCTTCCCGGCGCTGATCGAGAAGGCCGCGGGCATCAAGTTCAAGTACGTGTCCTACGAGGGCCTCGCGCCGCGCATGAACGCGATCCTCGGCGGCCACATCGATCTCACCGACGCCAACCTCACGCAAAAGGGCAAGGTGGAAGCGGGCCAGCTCAAGTTCTTCGGCATCGCCACCGAGCAGCGCAACCCCGAGATGCCCAACGTGCCGACGCTGAAGGAACTCGGCGTGAACGTGGTGTACGACGTCAACCGCGGCCTGATGGCGCCCAAGGGCACCCCGGACGCAGTGCTGGCGAAACTGGAGGCGGCGTGCGCCGCCACGGTGAAAGAGCCCGCGTTCGCCGAGTCGATGCAGAAGCAGGCCACTGCGGTGCGCTACATGGGCCGGCAGGAGTACGCGAAGTGGCTGCGCGGCAACGACGATCTGAACAGGAACCTGGCGAAAGAGCTCGGCCTGTCGAAGCGCTAGCCACTTCACGAACACGCGCGGCGTGTTGAGCCGGGACGGCTGGGCGGGGCTCGCGGTGCTGGCCGCGAGCCTCGTGCTTTTCTGGCTCACGCTCGGCCTGAAAGGCAACCCGATGGTGCCCATCGGGCCGGGCTTCTATCCGCGCATCGTCCTCGGCATCACCGGCGCGCTCGCGCTGCTGCTGGTCGTCGCGGACTGGCGCGCGGCGCGGCGCGCTGCGCCGCCGCCCGCGGCGAAGCGCAACTATCGCCTGGTCGCGGTCATGTTCCTCGTGTTCGGGGTGTATTGCGGCGCGCTGCCTTATCTGGGCTTTCGCGTCGCCACGTTCGCCTATATCGCGGCGAGCAACGCGCTGCTCGATGCGCCGCGCGGCGCGCGCGGCTGGGGCCGGGTGGGGCTGATCGCGCTCATCGCCACCGTCGTCATCTACTACGTGTTCGAGCACTACCTGCTGGTGCTGCTGCCGCGCGGGCGCTGGACCGGCTTCTAGGCCATGTTCGAGCTGCTCGGCACGGCGCTGGTGAACCTGATGCAGGTGAAGTACGTGCTGCCGCTCGCGCTTGGCACGTTGGCCGGCGTCGTCGGCGGCGCGCTGCCCGGCGTCACCATCACCATGACCATCATCGTGGTGCTGCCGTTCACCTTCGGCATGGATCCGCTGCAGGGCCTGGCGGCGATGACCGGCGTCTACGTCGGGGGCTCGGCGGGCGGCCTGGTCACCGCGGTGCTGCTGGGCCTGCCGGGAACGCCCTCGGCGATCGCCACCACCTTCGACGGCCACCCGATGGCGCAGCGCGGCGAGCCCGGCCGCGCGGTGTGGACCGGTGTCTGGGCCTCGGTGTGCGGCGGCTTGATCGGTGGCGTGTTCCTGATCGGCGCGACCGGGCCGCTCGCCAGCATCGCGCTGCAGTTCGGGCCCTGGGAGTTCTTCTCCCTCTTCATCCTCGCGCTGTCGATGGTCGCCGGGCTGGTGGAGTCGTCGCTGCTGAAGGGGCTGATCGCCGGCGCGCTCGGCTGCGTGGTCACCATCCTCGGCACCGACCCGGTGATGGGGCAGGAACGGCTCACGCTTGGCGTGCCCTTTGTCCGCGGCGGGATCGATTTCCTGCCGGTGCTGATCGGCGTGTTCGCGTTCGCGCAGATCATGACCGAGGTCGAGCGCATCGGCGGGATCGAGCGCGCGGTGCACGAAGCGCAGCGCGTGGTCAGCCTGGCCGTATCGCACGCGAAAGTGCTGTGGGACATCGTGTCGCGCCCGTTCCTGCTGCTGTGGACCTCGTTCATCGGCGTGCTGATCGGCGTGCTGCCGGCGATCGGCGGCAGCGCCGCCAGCATGATGGCTTACGACCAGGCGAAGAAGTTTTCGCGGCACCCGGAAAAATTCGGCAGCGGCGTTCCCGAGGGCATCATCGCCTCGGAAGCGTCGAACAACGCCAACGTCGGCGGCTCGCTGGTCACCATCATGGCTTTCGGCATCCCGGGCGACGCGGTGACCGCGGTGATGCTGGGCGCCCTCACCATCCACGGCATCCAGTCGGGGCCCCTGTTCATCTCGCAGAACGCGCAGCTCGCCTACGGCATTTTCGCCGCTTACCTGGTGGCGCACCTGCTCATGGTGCTGATCCTCGCCCTGGGCGCGCGCTGGATGCTGCGCGT
>JAOUGZ010000357.1 GCA_029865405.1 Betaproteobacteria bacterium | reverse complement strand
GCCGCGCAGGCGGCTCGCCTTGTCGATCGCCTCCTCGAGCGTGTCGCCGCCGAACTCGATCAGCAGCCACGCCCGGCCCTCGGGCAGCAGGCCGATGTCCTCGAGCTTGAGCTTTCTCTCGCGCAGCCCGCCGATGATCGGCTCGTCCAGACCCTCGCAGGCGATCGGCCCCGCGGCGAGGATCTCCGGCACCGCATCGCCGGCGGCGAAGACATCGGGGTAGCCCTGCACCAGGAGCAGCCGGTGGCGCGGATTCTTGACCAGCGTCGCCTTCGCCTGCAGCGTCAGCGCGCAGGTGCCTTCCGAACCGACCAGCGCGCGCGCGACGTTGAAGCCGTTCTCGGGCAGCAGCTGGTCGAGGTTGTAGCCCGAGACGCGGCGCTTGATCTTCGGGAAGCCCGAGCGGATCAGGCCGGCGTAGCTGTCCGCGAGCATCTTCAGGCCGCGGTAGATCTCGGCCTGGCGGTCGTTGCGCGCGACGATGCGGTCGAGCTCCGCGTCGCTGGTCGGCCCGCACCAGAAGCGCGCGCCGTCGTAGGTCGCCACCTCCAGCGCCTCGATGTTCTCCACGGTCTTGCCGGCCATCACCGAGTGCGCGCCGCAGGAGTTGTTGCCGATCATGCCGCCGAGCGTGCAGCGGCTGTGCGTGGCGGGGTCGGGGCCGAAGGTGAGGCCGTGGCCCGCCGCCGCCGCGCTCAGGCTGTCGCACACGACGCCCGGCTCCACCAGCGCGCTCTTCGACGCGGCGTCGATCGAGAGCACGCGATCCATGTACTTGGAGCAGTCGATCACCACCGCGACGTTCACGCTCTGGCCGCACATCGAGGTGCCGCCGCCGCGCGCGAGCACCGGCGCGCCGTGCGCGCGGCACGCGGCGAGCGCCGCCATCACGTCCTCGGCCGAGCGCGGCAGCACCACGCCGATCGGCACCTGGCGGTAGTTGGACGCTTCGGAGGCGTAGGCGGCGCGCGCGCCGGCGTCGAAGCGCACCTCGCCCGCGACCGCTGCCGCGAGCGCGGCTTGCAATTGCTTCATGCCGCGAGTGTAGCCGGGTCGAGCGCGCCGATCACGGGCGGCAGCGGGCAGTCGAGCGTCGCCGCGACCGCGCGCACGAGTTCCGCTTCCGCCAGGCGGAACTGGCCGTCGGCGGCGGCGGCCTCGACGCAGGCCTTGAGCACGCGCGGCTTCTGGAACGGCTGCAGGTGGCGCAGGCGCTCGAGCGCCGCCTCGAGCCGCGCCCCCGTGATCTCGGCGGCGGCCAGCGGCGCGGGCAGTGCGACGCCGAGCACCGCCCTGCCCTTGGCGTGCGCGGCTTCCGTGTCGCCTTGCGAGGCGTGCGCGATTAGCGAGAGCACGAGGTGTGCGTCCTGTGCGACCTCCTCCACCTTGCGGAACTGCGTCGGGATCGGCTTGCCCGCGCCCGCGCGCAGGTGCTGCTGCAGAAACGTCGACTGCACGAACTCCGTGAGCGTCATCTTGCGGTCGGCCTCGATGGTGCGCGTGACCTCCGCGAGGAACTCGTCGCGGCGCTTCTGCTTCAGCTGCTTCAGCGCCGGCAGCGCCAGCTCGATCAGGAGCAGCGCCTGGTGACGCGGGATCGCGGCCAGCTCGCCCCGCAGCAGTCCCAGCACCGCGTGCGTCGCGCTCTCGGGGCCGCCGAGCTGGGTGCGCAGACCGGCCGGCAGGCGCTCGAGCAGCCGGCGCGCGTGGTCCACGTGCTCGGGGCGCGGGGCTTCGATCACTGCGGCGAGGGCGCCGAGGCCGCCGATCACCTTGACCACGTTGCCCGCGCCGTCGAGCACGGCGACGCGGCCGTCGCCGCCATGGTGCCCGGGACGCGTGCGCCGGTACTCCTCGCGCTGGAAGCGCGGGTGCGCGCGCCGGATGCGCTCCTCGATCGGCGGGTGGGTCGGGAACGACCACCAGCGCACCACCGCAGGCAGAAAGAACATGTGCGAGAGCTCGTCGACGTAAAGCCCGCGCAGTGTGGTGCCCGCGCGCAGCAGCGAAACCGCGTCGAGCGCCCCGGCAATGCCGTCGGGATTGCGCGTGAACTGCACGCTCGCCGCGTCGGCGAGCAGCTCGCGCTTGCGCGAGATCGCCGCCTTGATCGCCTCCGCGGCGAACGACCCCGGGAACGCGACGAACGCGATCAGGGTGCCGAAGATCGCGCTGAACGCTTCGCCGCCAACGTTCTCGCGGCTCTTGCCGCGCGCGGTTTCGGCCGCGCCGTACACCAGCGCCTCGCCGACCTCGCCGAACACCGTGAGCCCTCCCAGCAGGCCCGCCAGGCGGATGTTGAGCGCCATGTCGCCGTTCAGGATGTGGCTGAACTCGTGCCCCATCACGCCCTGCAGCTCGTCGCGCGTCAGCTTTTGCACGAGACCGCGGGTCACGATGATCACGGCCTCGTTCGGCGTATGGCCAGCAACGAGCGCATTCACGGCGTCGTCGTAGGCGAGCAGATAGACCGGCGGCACCGCGATGCCCGAGGCGATCGCCATCTCCTCGATGACGTTGAGCAGCCGGGATTCCGTCGCGCTCGCGCGACCGCGCTCGAGGTAGCGCGCCCCCAGCATCTGCGCCACCGCGGTGCCGCCCTCGCTCAGCTTCCAGATGCGCCAGGCGGACACGCCCGCGATCACGCCGCCCACCATGCCGGAGACCCACAGGTGAAAGACCGGCGGCACGTGCACGAACGCGTGCCAATAGGTGCGCGCAAGCCCCTGCCACACCACGGCCTCGTCGCCTGCGAGCGGCAGCAGGCCGAAGATCGCGATGAGCGCGTAGCCGAGCCCTGCGGCGAAGTTGAAGCACAGGAGGACGAACGCCGCTGCGATGAGGTACCACAGCACCAGCCAGCGCGACGCGCGACGCGCCGCGTCCTGCTGCGCGAAGAAATCCATGGCGGCTAGTCCACGAGCGGCGGCAGCGGGCAGTCGAGCACTGCGCCGGTGACGCGCAACAGTTCCGCCTCGCCAAGCCGGATGGCGCCGTCCGCAGTCGCCACGGCGAACATCGCCTTCACCAGGAGCGCCTTGGCGAGCGGCGCGAGACCGCGCAGGCGCTCGAGCGCCTCGCCCGCGACCTCCGGCGTGATCCTGTCCTTCGGCAGCACCGCCGCCTCGCGCAGCCCGAGCTGCGCGATGCCCGCGTCGAAGGCGGACCGGGGCTCGGCATGGCCCGCGTGGGCGATGAGCGAGAGCAGCGCCAGCGACTCCTCGCGCAGCGCCTCGATGCGCTTCACGCCCGCCACCGGCGCGCGCGGCGCAAGCTGGTGCCGCAGCAGCGTGAGCAGCACGAACTCGTGCAGCGACACGCGCCGGTCGGCGCGGATCGCCGCCTCCACTTCGCCCAGGAAGACGTGGCGCGCGGACTCGTCCATTGCTTTCAGCGCCGGCAGCGCCAGGTCGACGAGCGGCAGGTGCAGCGCCGGCGGCAGTCGCGCCGCGGCCGCCAGTGGCGCGACCAGCGCCAGCACCGCGGCGCGCGCGCCCGCGCTTTCGTGCACCGCCGCGCGCAAGTCCTCGGGCAGCGACGCGAGCAGGCGCTGCGCCTTGCCGACCTTATCGGCGTCCAGCTCGCCGACGAGCGCGGCGCTCGCCTGCGGCGAGCGGCCCCAGGCGTGCTCGGCGTCGGCGGCGCGCTTCCCGCCCGCAGCGAGCACCGCGGTCGCCAGCACGCCCTCGGCCGCCTTGCGGCGCCGCTCGTCGTCCTCGCCCAGCTGCGGCGCGGGTGGCGCGCGGCGCGACCGGTACTGCGACGGCAGGAATCCGGGATGCACGCGGCGAATGCGCTCCTCGACCGGCGGGTGCGTGGCGAAGATGCCCGAGAACCAGAGCTTCACACTCTCGCCGAAGAACATGTGCGAGAGCTCCTCGGCGCTGCGGCCCTCGATCAGGGCGCCGCGCGCCGAAGCGCGGATCTGGTCGAGCGCGCCGGCGATGCCGTCGGGATTCCTCGTGTACTGCACGCTGGAGGCGTCGGCGAGGAACTCGCGCTGGCGCGCGATCGAGGCCTTGATGAGGCGCGCGAAGAACAGG
>JAOUGZ010000356.1 GCA_029865405.1 Betaproteobacteria bacterium | reverse complement strand
GAGCGCTTCTACTTCGTGCACAGCTACTACCCGGAGCCCGCGGACCCCGATCTAACGGTGGCGACCTGCGCGTACGGCGTCGCCTTTACCTGCGCCATCGCACGCGATAACATCTTCGCCGTGCAGTTCCACCCGGAAAAAAGCCAGGCCGCCGGGCTCCGCCTGCTCTCCAACTTCGTTCAATGGCGACCCTAGCCCACTAGGTTTTCTGGCAGCACCGCGTGCTGATCATCCCGGCGATCGACTTGAAGGACGGCCGTTGCGTGCGCCTGCAGCGAGGCGACATGGCGACGGCCACCGTGTTCAGCGACGACCCGGTCGCCATGGCCAAGCACTGGGCGGCGCAGGGCGCGCGCCGCCTGCATGTCGTCGACCTGAACGGCGCCGTGGCCGGCCACCCCAAGAACGAGAAGGTGATCCGCGAGATGGTGCGCGCGGTGGGCGAGGCCATGCCGATCCAGCTGGGCGGCGGCATCCGCGACCTCGACACGATCGAGAGCTACATCGACGCCGGCGTCGCTTTCGTGGTCATCGGCACCGCCGCGGTGAAGAATCCGGGGTTCCTCTCGGACGCGAGCTACGCGTTTCCGGGGCGCATCATTGCGGGGCTGGATGCGAAGGACGGCAAGGTGGCGGTCGAGGGGTGGTCGAAGATGACCGGCCACGACGTCGTCGACCTGGCCAAGAAGTACCAGGACTATGGCATCGAGGCGCTGGTCTACACGGACATCGGCCGCGACGGCATGATGACCGGCATCAACATCGAGGCAACGCTCAAGCTCGCGCAGGCCATCAAGATTCCCCTCATTGCCTCGGGCGGCCTGAACAGCCTGCAGGACGTGCAGACCGTGTGCGACACGCTGTTGCCCGAGGGCGTGATCGGCGCGATCACCGGGCGCGCGCTGTACGAGGGCAAGATCGATTTCAAGAAGGCGCAGGCCGCCGCCGACAAGGCCGTCGGCAAGCGGGCTGCGCCATGAGCCTCGCCAAGCGCGTCATCCCCTGCCTCGATGTCACGGCGGGGCGGGTGGTGAAGGGCGTCAATTTCGTCGCGCTGCGCGACGCCGGCGACCCGGTGGAGATCGCCGCGCGCTACGACGCCGAAGGCGCCGACGAGCTCACCTTTCTCGACATCACCGCGAGCTCCGACGAGCGCGACATCCTGCTGCACGTCATCGAGGCGGTGGCGGCGCAGGTGTTCATTCCGCTCACCGTGGGCGGCGGCGTGAGGAAGGTCGAGGACGTGCGCCGGCTCCTGAACGCCGGCGCCGACAAGGTGTCGATCAACACCGCCGCGGTGCAGAACCCGGCGCTCGTCGAGGAGGCGTCCGCCAAGGTGGGCAACCAGTGCATCGTGGTCGCCATCGACGCGAAGCAGCGCGCGGACGGCGGCTGGGAGGTCTACACCCACGGCGGGCGCAAGCCCACGGGCCTGGACGCGGTGGATTGGGCGCGGCGCATGCAGGCCGCCGGCGCCGGCGAGATCCTGCTCACCAGCATGGACCGGGACGGCACGCGCGAGGGCTTCGACCTCGCCCTCACGCGCGCGGTGTCGGAGGCGGTGAGCGTGCCGGTGATCGCCTCGGGCGGCGTCGGCGAGCTCGAGCACCTCGCCGCGGGCGTGCTCGAGGGCCGCGCCGACGCGGTGCTCGCGGCGAGCGTGTTCCACTTCGGCGATTTTTCGGTGCGTCGCGCTAAGGAGCACATGCGCGCGCGCGGCATCGAGGTCAGGCTATGAGCTGGCTCGACGAGGTGCCGTGGAACCGCGAAGGCCTGATCACGGCGGTCGCGCAGGACGCCGCCACGGGGAGGATTCTCATGGTCGCCTGGATGAACCGCGAGGCGCTGCAGCAGACGGCGGAGCGCAAGGAAGCGGTGTACTGGTCGCGCTCGCGCAAGAAACTGTGGCACAAAGGCGAGGAATCGGGCCATGTGCAGAAGCTTCAGGAGCTGCGCCTGGACTGCGATGCCGATGCGGTGCTGCTCAAGGTGGAGCAGGTGGCGGGCATCGCCTGCCATACGGGGCGCGAGAGCTGCTTTTTTCGCAGACTCGAAGACGGGAGATGGGTGAGCACGGATCCGGTGCTGAAGGACCCGAAGCTCATTTACAAGGACAGGGATCGATGAAACCGGGACTCGCCGATACGCTGGAACGCATTGCCGCCGTCATCGACAGCCGGCGCGGGGGCGACCCCGAGTCGTCCTACGTCGCGCGCCTGCTCGGGCCCGACGAGGACGCGGTGCTGAAGAAGATCGGCGAAGAGGCCACCGAGACGGTGCTCGCCGCGAAGAGCGGCGACCGCCTGCACCTGGTGCGCGAGACCGCGGATCTGTGGTTTCACTGCCTGATCCTCCTTGCGCGACAGGGCCTTGGGCCGGGCGACGTCCTGGCCGAGCTGCACCGGCGCGAGGGCATATCCGGCATCGACGAAAAGGCGGCGAGGAAGAAGCGATGAGCGAGCCGCAGTGCCTGTTCTGCCGGATCGTGCGCGGCGAGATCCCGGCGAAGAAAGTCTACGAGGACGAGGACGTGCTCGCCTTCCACGACATCCGGCCGGTGGCGCCGGTGCATTTCCTCATCATCCCCAAGGCGCACGTGGCGACCCTGTACGAGGTGGACGAGACGCACCAGCGCGCGCTCGGCAAGATGCTGGCGCTCGCCGGGAAACTGGCCAAGCAGGAAGGCGCCGCCGACGGCTTTCGCACGCTCGTCAACACGGGGCGAGTGGGCCTGCAGGAGGTGTATCATGTGCATATGCATGTGGTCGGCGGGCCGGATCCCCTGGGCCCGATGATCCTGAGGAAGAAATAGGAGGCGTTATGGGCTCGTTCAGCATCTGGCACTGGCTGATCGTCCTGGTCATCGTGATGCTGGTGTTCGGCACGAAGAAGCTGCGCAACATCGGCACCGATCTCGGCGGCGCCGTGCGCGGCTTCAAGACGGGCATGCGCGAAGGCGGCGAGAAGGCCGAGGACGAGGGCGCCGCGCCCCAGGTCACCGGCAAGACCGTCGAGGGCGAAGTGAAGAGCAAGACCGAGACGAAGGCCTGAGCCCCCTTCGCTGCAGAATGACGCGGGCGCCCTAGGGCGCCCTTCGTTTCTCAAGGCCCGCATGTTCGATCTGGGATTTACCGAGCTGATGGTGATCGCGCTGGTGGCGCTGGTCGTGATCGGCCCGGAGCGCCTGCCGCGCGTCGCGCGCACCATGGGCCACCTCGCCGGGCGCCTGCAGCGCTACGTCGCCGACGTCAAGGCGGACATCAACCGCGAGGTCGAGCTCGACGAGCTGAAGAAGATGCGCGACTCGATGCAGGAGGCGGCGAGCGGCGTGGAGTCGAGCTTCCGCGAGGAGCTGAACAAGACCGAGTCGGAGCTCAATGCGGCCGCCGAGGGCAAAGCGGAGGCTGCAGGGAATGCGGACGCCGACGCGAAGGTTGAGGCCGAAGTTTCGAGCCTGCCGCAAGCGGCAGGCTCGATCGAAGAAAAGCAAAAGGCGTGAGCAGCACGCAGGAAACCTTCGTTTCCCATTTGATCGAGCTGCGCCAGCGCGTGGTGCATGCGCTGATCGCGTTCCTCGTCGTCTTCGTCGCGATCTTCCTCTGGCCGGGCGCGGCGCCGATCTACGATTTCCTCGCCGCGCCGCTGATGAAGGCACTGCCCGAGGGCGCGAAGATGATCGCCACCGGCGTGGTGACGCCGTTCCTCGTGCCGATGAAGGTGACGGCGCTGGTGGCGTTCATGATCGCGCTGCCCTACCTGCTGTACCAGGCGTGGGCGTTCGTCGCCCCGGGCCTGTACGACCACGAGAAGAAGCTCGTGCTGCCGGTGGTGGTCGCCAGCACGGTGCTCTTCCTGCTGGGCGTGGCCTTCTGCTACTACTTCGTGTTCGGCAAGGTGTTCGCGTTCATCAACGAGTTCGCGCCCAAGTCGATCACCCCCGCGCCCGACATCGAGGCCTACTTCAGCTTCGTCATCACGATGTTCCTCGCTTTCGGCATCACCTTCGAGATCCCCATCGTGGTGATGGTGCTGGTGCGCTTCGGC
>JAOUGZ010000355.1 GCA_029865405.1 Betaproteobacteria bacterium | reverse complement strand
GTGCAGGGTGATCGACGAGTGCCTGCAGCTGCACGGCGGCTACGGCTTCATGTGGGAGTTCCCGATCGCGCGCGCCTATGCGGATGCGCGCGTGCAGCGCATCTACGGCGGCACCAACGAGATCATGAAGGAAGTGATATCCCGATCGCTCGGGCTCGGAGGCAAAGAGTAGGGGACTGTCCCTTTTTTTAAGTGGGGACTGTCCCCTTTTACGGAGACAGCCATGGCAAAGAATGCACACGAAGCAATGATCTTCGACGCGATCCGCACGCCACGCGGCAAGGGCAAGCGCGACGGCTCGCTGCACGAGGTGAAGCCGGTGACGCTGCTCGCGGGCGTGCTGCAGGAGCTGCAGCGGCGCAACGATTTCGACACCGGCGAGGTGGAGGACGTGGTGATGGGCTGCGTCACTGCCTCGGGCGAGCAGGGCTCGTGCATCGCCAAGACCGCGGCGCTCGCCGCGGGCTGGGACTGGAAGGTGCCCGGGTTCCAGCTGAACCGCTTCTGCGCCTCGGGCCTGGAAGCCGTCAACCTTGCCGCGCAGAAGGTGCGCTCGGGCTGGGAGGACCTGGTGGTGGCGGGCGGCATCGAGTCGATGTCGCGCGTGCCGATGGGCTCGGACCGCGGCGCCTGGGCCTGCGACCCGCAGACCAGCATCGACACCGCGTTCATCCCACAGGGCATCAGCGCCGATCTCATCGCCACGCTGGAAGAGTTCTCGCGCGACGAGGTGGACGAGTTCGCGCTCAAGTCGCAGAAAAAGGCTGCCGCCGCGCGCGACAGCGGCCGCTTCAGGAAATCGGTCGTGCCGGTAAAAGATGCGGTCGGCGACGTGATCCTCGATCACGACGAATTCATCAAGCCGCATACGACGAAGGAAGGCCTCGCCGCGCTGAAACTTTCCTTCGACAAGGTGGGCGAGATGGGCTACGACGCGGTGGCGATCCGCCGCTACCCGCAGGTCGAGCGCATCCGCCACGTGCACACGGCGGGCAATTCCTCGGGCATCGTCGACGGCTCGGCCGCCGTGCTGATCGGCACCGAGAAGAAGGGCAAGGCGCTGGGCCTCAAGCCGCGCGCGCGCATCGTCGCCGCGGCGCTCTCCGGCGCCGATCCCACGATCATGCTCACCGGGCCGATGCCCGCGGCGCGCAAGGCGCTCGAGAAGGCGAAGCTGAAGATCGGCCAGATCGATCTGTTCGAAGTGAACGAGGCTTTCGCCGTGGTGCCGATGAAGTTCATGAAGGAACTGGGCGTGCCCGAAGAGAAGGTGAACGTGAACGGCGGCTCGATCGCCATGGGCCACCCGCTCGGCGCGACCGGCGCCATGATCCTCGGCGCGCTGATCGACGAGCTCGAGCGCAGGAAGCTGCGCTACGGCCTGGCGACGCTTTGCGTCGGCGGCGGCATGGGCATCGCCACCATCGTCGAGCGGCTTTGATGCCGGTGCGCTACGACAAGGGCGACGATCGCATCGTCACCCTGACCTTCGACGCGCCCGGCGCGCCGGTCAACACCATGACCGCCGCCTGGCAGGAAGCATTCGCCGCCGCCGTGACACGCCTGGAAAAGGAAAAGAACGACATCGCCGGCGTGATCCTCGCCTCGGCGAAGAAGACGTTCTTCGCCGGCGCGGAACTGAAGGACGTGCTCAAGTTCGGTCCCGACGACGGCCCCAAGGTGTTCGCGTGGGTCGAGGCGGCGAAGGCGCAGATGCGCAAGCTCGAGCGCCTCGGCAAGCCGGTCGTGGCCGCCCTCGAAGGCGCGGCGCTGGGCGGCGGCTGGGAGCTCGCGCTGTCGGCGCACTGCCGCATCTGCCTGAACGACGAGCGTATCGAGCTCGGGCTGCCCGAAGCGACGCTGGGCCTGCTGCCCGGCGCGGGCGGCGTGACCAAGCATGTGCGCCTCCTCGGCCTGCAGGCCGCGCTGCCGATGCTGATGGAAGGCAAGACGATGCGCCCGCAGGAGGCCGCGAAGCTCGGTTTCCTGCAGGGCCTCGCCGCGAACCGCGAGGACCTCTATCGCATGGCGCGTGAGTGGATCGCGAAGAACCCCTCGCCGAAGCAGCCCTGGGACGACGAGAACCATCGCATTCCCGGCGGCACGCCCTCGAACCCGCAAATCGCGCAGATGCTCACCATCGCGCCGGCCATGCTGATCGAAAAGACGCGCGGCCTGTACCCGGCGCCCGAGGCCATCATGGCTGCGGCGGTGGAGGGCGCGAGCGTGGACTTCGACACCGCGCTGCGCATCGAATCGCGCTACCTCGCCAAGCTGGCGGTGAGCCCGGTGACGAAGAACCTGATCACGCTGTTCTTCAACCGCACGGCGATCCGTTCGGGCGCCTCGCGGCCGCAGGACGTGCCGAAGTGGAAGGCGACGAAAGTCGGCATCCTCGGCGCGGGCATGATGGGCGGCGGCATCGCCTGGGCGAATGCGAGCCGCGGCGTGCCGTGCGTCCTCAAGGACGTGACGCTCGAGCAGGCGCAGAAGGGCAAGGCCCACGTCGAGAAGCTGGCGGCGAAGCGCAATCGCCCCCAGGTGCCGGCGCTCATCACGCCCACCGCGAGCGCCGCCGACCTGCAGGGCTGCGACCTGATCATCGAGGCCGTGTTCGAGAAGCGCGAACTGAAGGCGCAGGTGACGAGGGAGGCCGAGCCGATGCTCGCGCCGGGCGGCATCTTCGCCTCCAACACGTCGACGCTGCCGATTACCGGGCTCGCGCAGGCGTTCTCGAAACCCGAGGCCTTCATCGGCCTGCACTTCTTCTCGCCGGTCGAGCGCATGCAGCTCGTCGAGATCATCAAGGGCAAGAAGACTTCGCCCGCGACGCTGGCGCGCGCCTACGACTACGTGCTGCAGATCGGCAAGATTCCCATCGTGGTGAACGACGCGCGCGGCTTCTACACCAGCCGCACCTTCGGCACGTTCGTCGCCGAAGGCTGCGCCATGCTCGCCGAAGGCATCCCCGCCGCGGTTATCGAGAACGCGGGGCGCCTTGCCGGCATGCCGGTGGGGCCGCTCGCGGTGATCGACGAGACCTCGATGGCGCTCTCGGTGGCGGTCATGGACCAGGCGAAGGCGGATCTCGAGGCCGAAGGCAGGAAGTACGCGCCGCAGCCCGGTCAGGAAGTGATCCAGCGCATGGTGAAGGAATTCAAGCGCCCGGGGCGCGCCGGCGGTGGCGGCTTCTACGAGTACCCGAAAGAGGGAAAGAAGTTCCTCTGGCCGGAGCTGGCGAGGATCTACGGCAGGAAGAACGCCAAGTGGGACTTCGAGGAGCTGAAGGAGCGGATGCTCTACCGCCAGGCGATCGAGACCGCGCGCTGCCTGGAGGAAGGCGTGCTCGAGCACGTGCACGACGGCAACATCGGCTCGGTGTTCGGCATCGGCTTTCCCGCCTGGGCGGGCGGGGCGCTGCAGTACGTGAACCACGTCGGCACGAAGAAGTTCGTCAGGCGCGCCGGGGAGCTGGCGAAGAAGGTGGGCCCGCGCTTCGCGCCGCCGAAGCTGCTGCGCGACCTTGCCGCGAAGAACAAGCCGCTCAACTGATGGCCCCGTCGTGATCCTCGACATCCAGCCGCGCGGCCCCGCCGCCTGGCTGTGGATGAACCGGCCCGAGGCGCGCAACGCGCTCAGCGACGAGCTGATCGCGGCGCTGGAGACGGCGCTCGAGGTGCTGGAGAAGGATGCCGCGGTGCGCGTGCTCGTGCTTGCGGGACGCGGGCCCGCGTTCTGCGCGGGCGGTGACCTGGCGAAGATGGAGAAGGCGGCAAAGATGACCAGGGCGCGCTCGCGGCGCGAGGCGTCGCGCTTCGCCAAGCTCCTGTACCGCATGCACGCGTATCCCAAGCCGATCGTGGCGCGCGTGCACGGCCCGGCGTTCGCGGGCGGCATGGGGCTCGTCGCCGCCTGCGATCTCGTCGCTGCGGCCGAGGAAGCCGAGTTCGCCCTGCCGGAGACGCGCCTTGGCCTGGTGCCGGCGATGATCAGCCCCTACCTGGTGCGCGCGCTGGGCGCGGCGCAGGCGCGCCGCTACATGCTC
>JAOUGZ010000354.1 GCA_029865405.1 Betaproteobacteria bacterium | reverse complement strand
CGAGGCGCCGGATTGCAGCAGCGCCCAAAACGCGACGAGGTTGAGCGCGAAGAAGGCGTACACCACCGGCAGCAGCCGCGCGCGCGGCAGGCGCGCGCACAGCCAGCCGTAGAGCGGCACCAGCACGAGCATCGCGGCGAAGGTGGCGCTGAACAGCCAGGGCAGCGCCTTGATGCCGGCCTGCACGCCCATCTCGTCGCGCACCGGCCGCAGCACGTAGTAGGCGGCGAGCAGCACGAAGAAGTACGCGAAGGCCCAGCCGAGCGCCGGCAGCTCGTGGCGCTCGGCGCGCAGCACGCGGCACAGGAAAGTGGGCATGCGCTATAGTAGCCGAGGCTCTTTCACGCAAAGGGAGAACGCGCAATGAGCATCGGTGGCTGGATCTTCCTCGGGGTCGTCGTCGCGCTCGTGGTCTGGGTGATCTCGATCTACAACGGCCTGGTGACGCTGCGCAACCGGTTCAAGAACGCGTTCGCGCAGATCGACGTGCAGTTGAAGCGCCGCTACGACCTGATCCCGAACCTGGTCGAGGCGGCCAAGGGCTACCTGCAGCACGAGCGCCAGACGCTCGAAGCGGTGGTCGCGGCACGCGGCGCGGCGGTGAGCGCGGCGCAGCGCGCGGCGGCGGCGCCCGGGGACCCGGCGGCGATGAGCGGCCTCGCGCAGGCCGAAGGCGCGCTCGGCGGTGCGCTCGGACGCCTGCTCGCCGTGTTCGAGGCCTACCCCGACCTGAAGGCCAACCAGAACGTGCTGCAGGTGCAGGAAGAGCTCACCAGCACCGAGAACAAGGTGGCCTTCGCGCGCCAGGGCTACAACGACGCGGTGATGACCTACAACACCCGGCGCGAGTCGTTCCCCGACAACATCGTCGCCGGCCTGTTCGTCTTCAAGGAAGCGATGCTGCTCGAAGCCACCGAGTCGAAGGAGGAGCGGCAGGCGCCGAAGGTGAAGTTCTAGAGTTCCCTTGAATTTCTTTGAGCATCAGGAGCTCGCGCGCAGGAACACGCGTGTCCTGGTGCTGCTGTACGCGCTCGCCGTCGCCGCGGTCGTCGCGGCCGTGACGGCGGTCATCGCCGCCGTCTACCTCTACGCACGCGCTGCCGAGCAGCCCGGCCCCGTTTCTTTCGCCGCCGTGCCGCCGGCGCTGCTCTGGGGCGGCGCGCTCGGCACGCTGGCGCTCATCCTCGCCGTAACCGCGGTGCAGAGCGCGCGCCTCGGCGGCGGCGGCGAAGCGGTGGCGAGAATGGCCGGCGCGCAGCCGGCGTCGCCCGAAACCCGCGATCCCCTCGAGCGCCGGCTGCTCAACGTGGTGGAGGAAATGGCGATCGCCGCCGGCGTGCGCGTGCCGAAGGTCTACGTGATGGCGGGCGAGCCCGGCATCAACGCCTTCGCCGCCGGCACCGAGGTCTCGAACGCGGTGGTGGCGGTGACGCGCGGCACGCTCGAGACCCTCAACCGCGACGAGCTGCAGGGCGTCGTCGGGCACGAGTTCAGCCACATCCTGCACGGCGACATGCGGCTCAACATCCGCATGATCGGCGTGCTCGCCGGCATCGTCTTCATCGGCTCGATCGGCCGCTTCGCGATGCGCGCCGCGGGCCGTGGCGGCGGCGGGCGCAGGAACGGCGCGGGCGCGGTGCTCGCGGCGGGCCTCGCGCTGTTCATCATCGGCTACACGGGCCTGTTCTTCGCGCGCCTCATCAAGGCCTCGATCGCGCGCCAGCGCGAGTTCCTCGCCGACGCCTCCAGCGTGCAGTACACGAGGAATCCCGACGGCATCGCCGGCGCGCTCGACCAGATCCGCGCTTCGGCGCGCGGCGCCCTGATCGAGGGCCGCAGCGCCGAGGAGCTCTCGCACATGTTCTTCGGCGAGAGCGTGAAGCTCTGGTTCTCGGGCATCTTCGCCACGCACCCGCCGGTCGAAGAGCGCATTCGCCGCGTGCATCCCGGATTCCTGCCGTCGCAGTACCGGTCGCGCCGCGCGCCACCCGCGCCGCAGCTGGGCGAGGACGACGAGCGGCGCCGCAAGGCGGCCGAAGGCGTGCTGGCGACCGCGGTGCTCGCTGCGGGCGGGAAGCGCGCCGCCGATGCCGAGCACGCCTGGGGCCGCTCGCCGCAGGCGAGCGCGCAGCTCGTGGGCGCCCTGGATGCAGACAAGGTCGACAAGGCGCAACGCCTTCTTGCCACCCTGCCCGAAGCGCTGCGCGCGGCCGTGCAGCAGAGCGCGGGCGCCCGCGCGGCGGTGCTGGCGCTGCTCGCGCCGCAGGCAGGCGCTGCGCGCATCGAGCCGGCACTGCATCTGCCGCTCGTGGACCTGGCGCTGCCGGCACTGAAGCAGCTGGACCTGGTCGCGCGCAACGTGTTCCTCGGCGAGGTCGAGTCGGCGATCCGCGCGGATCGCCGCGTGTCGCTGCACGAGTTCGTGCTGCTCGCGCTGCTGCGGCACCAGCTCGCGCCGCCAGCGCCGGTCGCCGGCGGCAAGCGCATCGAGGCGCTGCGCGGAGAGGCGCTCGCGCTGCTCTCGCTGATCGCGTACGCCGGCCACGCGGATGCGGCCGCCGCCTTCAATGCGGGCGTCGCGCAGCTCGGGTTGCGCGACGCGGCGCTGGTCCCGCGGCCGGCGATCACGCTGGAAGCGGCCGGCGCGGCGCTCGACCGGCTGCGCGGTCTCGCGCCGCTCGCCAAGGCGCTGCTGGTGAAGGCGATGTTCGCCGTGGCGTCGTTCGACGGCACGATCCGCCTCGGCGAAAGCGAGCTCCTGCGCCTTGCGGGCGCGGTGCTCGACTGCCCGCTGCCGCCGCTTTTCGACTAGGCATGGATTTCTTCGCGCAGCAGGACGAGGCGCGGCGCGCGTCGCGCCGGCTGGTGCCGTGGTTCCTGCTCGCCGTTGCCTTCGTCGGCGCCGCCATGGCGCTGGTCGCCGTGCTTGCCGTCACCATGTTCCTGATGATCCTCGGAGCGGTGCCCGGCGCAGGCGAGCACTACATCTGGCACGGCTTGCCGGGATATTTCGCCGACATCTTCGCGCGTGTCGCGCCGCCGGTAAGCAAGATCGTGGGGCTCGCGGTTGCAGCGATCATCCTCGGCGTCACCGCCTGGCGCATGTGGCAGCTACGCCAGGGCGGAACGACGATCGCCGGGCTGCTTGGCGCGCATTACCTGGAGCGAAGCCGCGTGATGCCCGCCGAGGCGAGGCTGCTGAACGTCGTTGAAGAGATGGCGATCGCCTCTGGAATCGCCGTGCCCCCCGTGTACCTGCTGAACAGCGAGAACGCCATCAATGCGCTGGTGGCCGGGCATTCACCGAACGAGGCGGTGATTATCGTGACCCGCGGCGCGATGCAACAGCTCTCGCGCGACGAGCTGCAGGGCGTCATGGGGCACGAGTTCAGCCACATCCTGAACGGCGACATGGCGCTCAACATGCGCCTGGTGAGCCTGCTTGCCGGCATCGCCTGCTTCGGTGAATGGGGCGAGGCGATGGTGCACGCAGGCGCGAAAGAGGCGCGCGGCAAGGCGCGCGAGGAGCGCGGCGGCGAAGTCCTGGCTGCGATGTTCGGCGCCGCCATCGCCTTCGTCGGCTTCCCGGGCCTGTTCGCCGCCGAGGCGATCAAGGCCGCAATCTCGCGCCAGCGCGAGCTGCTCGCAGACGCGGCGAGCGTGCAGTTCACGCGCAATCCCGACGGCATCGCCGGGGCGCTCGATACGATCCGCTATCTCAAGGCCGGCACCACGTTGCGCACGGCGTACGCCATCGAGCTCTCACACATGTTCTTCGCCCCGGCGGTCGTGCGCTGGTGGGCCTGGCCGTCGCATCCGCCGATCGAGGCGCGCATCCGCCGCGTGCATCCGCGCTTCATGCAGGAAGACTACCGGCGCACGCGCCATGCGTCGACCTATCGCGACGGCCGCGTCGCCGTGCTCGACGGCGCGGGCAACGTGGTCAAGGTGATCGGTGGCCTCGGCGCCCTCGCCGCAGTGATCGAAGCCCCGCGCCCCGAGCACGTGGACCACGCGCGCCGGCTGCTCGAGCGCCTGCCGGCCGGTCTGCGCACC
>JAOUGZ010000353.1 GCA_029865405.1 Betaproteobacteria bacterium | reverse complement strand
GGGTGCGGGTTTAGCCCCTGGCTCGGGCTTGGGCTCGGGCTTGGCCACGGGCTCGGGCTTGGCGGCGGGCGTGGGAGCAGGCTTCGCCGCGACCGGCTCGGGCGCTGCCGGCGCCTTCGCGGCCGGGACCGGCTTCGGCTTCACCTGGGCGGGCATCGGCGGCGGCGCCGGATCGAGCAGCGCCGGAAGGTATTCGTAGGCGAGGTAGCCCAGTGCGGCGACCAGCACCACGGCCAGCAGCCCCACCCGTACCCGGTTGGACGAGAGCCCGCCGCCCGTTTCGCTATCGGGCGACTCTGACGCGGGCGCGTCGTTCTTTTTCTTGCCGAAGCCGAACATGATTTCTCCTTTCCGCAATGCTCAGTCGGTCGACTTGAGCACGTCCCGCACGATTTCGAAGAGCTGGTCGATCTCGCTCTTCGTGATGATCAGCGGCGGCGAGAGCGCGAGGGTATCGGCCGCCGCGCGCATGTAGAGGCCGCGCTCGAACGCGTTGATATGCGCGTCGAGGGCGCGCGTGCCCGGCGCGTCCTTGCGCGGCGTGAGTTCGATGGCGGCGATCAGACCGATGTTGCGGATGTCGATGACGTTCGGCAGTCCCTTCAGCGCATGCGCCTGCGCCTCCCAGTAGGGCGAGAGTTCGGCCGCGCGCGTGAACAGCCCCTCCTCCTCGTACACCTGCATGGCGGCGAGCCCCGCGGCGCAGGCGAGCGGATGCGAGGAATAGGTGTAGCCGTGCGGCACCTCGATCGCCTTCTCGGGCCCGGTCATGAACGCCTGGAACAGCCGCTCGCGCATCAGCACCGCGCCCATCGGCACGGTGCCGTTGGTGATGCCCTTGGCGGTGGTGATCATGTCCGGGATGACGTTGAAGTGCTGCGCGCCGAAGGTCTTGCCCAGGCGCCCCCAGGCCGTGATCACCTCGTCGAAGATAAGCAGGATGCCGTGCTTGTCGCAAATCGCGCGCAGCTTCTCGAGGTAGCCCACCGGCGGCACCAGCACGCCGCCCGAGCAGGCGACGGGCTCGACGATTACTGCGGCGATGGTCGAAGGGTCGTGCAGCGCGCACAGGCGTTCCAGGTCGTCGGCCAGCTCCGCGCCGTGCCTGGGCTGCCCGCGCGAGAACGCGTTCTTCTCCAGGTCGTGCGTATGGCGGATGTGGTCGACACCCGTCACCAGCGCGCCGAAGATCTTGCGGTTGGAAACCATGCCGCCGACCGCGGTGCCGCCGAAGTTGACGCCATGGTAGCCGCGCTCGCGGCCGATGAGGCGCACGCGGTGGCCCTCGCCGCGCACGCGGTGGTAGGCGAGCGCGAGCTTGAGTGCCGTATCCACCGACTCGGAGCCCGAATTGGTGAAGAACACGCGCTTCAGGTCCGCGGGCGCGAGGCTCGCCACCTTGTCCGCGAACTCGAAGGCGAGCGGATGCCCCATCTGGAAGGTCGGCGCGAAATCGAGCGTGGCGACCTGCCTCTGCACCGCTTTGACGATCTTCTCGCGGCAGTGGCCGGCGTTCACGCACCACAGGCCCGACGAGCCGTCGATCAGCTTGCGGCCCTCCGGCGTGTAGTAGTAGATCCCTTCCGCGCGCGCCAGCAGGCGCGGCGCCTTCTTGAAGTGCCGGTTCATGCTGAAGGGCATGAAGAAGGCGGAGTTCTCGAGGCTGGGAAGCGTGGCGCGATCGTTCATGTCGATTCTCCTAGGCTGCGGCGCGGGCCGCGCCCGCGATATCCGCCTTGCTCAGCGCCGCGTGCAACAGCACGTTGCAGCCGGCGGCCAAATCCGCCGGCGTGGCGCTTTCGATCTCATTGTGGCTGATGCCGCCCTCACAGGGAATAAAGATCATTGCCGTAGGGGCAATCCGTGCGATGTAGACGGCGTCGTGCCCGGCGCCGCTGACGATGTCGCGGTGGCTGCAGCCGAGCGCGCCGGCCGCCTCGCGCACGCTCGCCACCAGCGCCGCGTCGAACTCGCAGGGCTTGAAGTACACCGTCTCGCGCAACTCGATTCGCACCCGGCACTCGGCCTCGATCGCCCGGGCAGCGCGCTCGAGCTCCGCGCACATGGCATCGAGCGTCGACGCCTTGGCGTTCCTGAAGTCCACGCTCGTATGCACCTCGCCCGGGATGACGTTACGCGAATTCGGCTTCACCTGCACGAAGCCGACGGTGCCGCGCGCGTAGTCCGGGAAAGTGCGGGCGATGCGGTTCACTTCCAGCACGAGGCGGCTCGCGCCGATCAGGGCGTCGCGCCGCAAATCCATCGGCGTCGGGCCCGCGTGCGCGTCCTGGCCGATCACGGTGACATCGTACCAACGCTGCCCGAGCGCGCCCTGCACCACGCCAATGGTCTTCTTCTCGTTCTCCAGGACCGGGCCCTGCTCGATGTGCGCCTCGAAGTAGGCGCCCAGCCGGTGCGGCCGCGCGGCGCCGGCGTAGCCAATTCCCCGCAGCGCATCGCCCACGGCGACGCCGTCGAGATCCTTCTGCGCGCGCACGTGCTCGAGGGTGAAGACGTTCGCGAACACGCCCGAGCCCATCATCACGGGCTGGAAGCGCGAGCCCTCCTCATTGGTCCAGGACACGACTTCCATCGGCGCGCGCGTAGCGACGCCCGCGTCGTTCAGGGTGCGCAGCACCTCCAGGCCGGCCATGACGCCGTACGCGCCGTCGAATTTGCCGCCGGAAGGCTGAGAGTCGAGGTGGCTGCCCATGGCGACGGGCGGCGACGTCGAATCGGTGCCGGCACGGCGCGCGAAGACGTTGCCGATGGCGTCCACCTCCACCGCGAGGCCCGCTTCACGCGCCCAGCGCGCGAACAGGTCGCGTGCGCCCCGGTCCTCTTCGGTAAGCGTCAGGCGCTTCACGCCGCCCTTGGGCGTTGCGCCGATCTGCGCCAGCTCCATGAGCGAGCGCCAGAGCCGGTCGGCATTGATTCGCAATTTGTCCATGGCGGCGATTGCTGTGGGCTAGCTTACCCCATTACACTTTTGCCATGAATCTCTTTGATCTGAAAGGCAAGACCGCACTGGTGACGGGCGGCAATGGCGGCATCGGCCTGGGCATCGCCAGGGGTCTCGCGCAGGCCGGCGCCCGCGTGGCGATCGCCGGCCGCAACGAGGCAAAGAACCAGGCCGCGCTCAAGGCAATCGGTGCCCCGGCCATAGCGGTGAGCGGCGACGTGAACGACGCGGCCGCCGTGAAGCGCATGGTGACCGAGACGGTGCAGGCGTTCGGCGGGCTCGACATCCTCGTGGCCAATGCGGGCATCAACATTCGCAAGCCGCCGCAGGACTATGCGCTCGAGGAGTGGCACCGCATCATGGACACTAACCTCACCTCGGTGTTCGCCTGCTGCCAGGCCGCCTACCCCGAGATGAAGCGCCGGGGCGCCGGCAAGATCGTCACCATCGGCTCGATGACCAGCCTCTTCGGCTTCGACGTCGGACCGGTGTACGCGGCAAGCAAGGGCGCCGTGGTGCAGCTCACGAAGAGCCTCGCCGCCGCCTGGGCGAAGGACAATATCCAGGTGAACAGCATCCTGCCGGGATTCATCGACACGGATCTCACGCGCAACCTGCGGCGCAACTTCCCGGAGGCTCACGACCGTGTCGTCAACCGGACCCCCGCACGCCGCTGGGGCGATCCCGCCGATCTCGCGGGCACGGCGGTCTTCTTCTGCAGTCGCGCAAGCGACTTCGTCACCGGCACGGCGCTGCCGGTGGACGGCGGCTTTTCCAGCTCGATGTTCTAGCGCGCGCTCAGCCCGGCCAGGCGACGACCTTCTGCTTCTGCTCGCCCAGGCCGCGGATGCCGGCCGTGATCACGTCGCCCGGCTTGAGCCAGACCGGATTGGGCTTGATGCCCATGCCCACGCCCGGCGGCGTGCCGGTGGTGATGATGTCGCCGGGCAGCAGCGTCATGTACTGGCTGACGTGCGAGACGATCTGCGCGACGCTGAAGATCATGGTGCGCGTGTTGCCCGACTGCATGCGCTTGCCGTTGACATCGAGCCACATGTCGAGCGCTTGCGGGTCCTTCACCTCGTCGGTCGTCACGAGCCACGGCCCTAT
>JAOUGZ010000352.1 GCA_029865405.1 Betaproteobacteria bacterium | reverse complement strand
CCTGGTGGTGCACGATCTCCATGGCGCGCCCGCCGAGCACGTAGCTCGGGCGCACGACCACCGGGTAGCCGATCTGCTCGGCGAGCTTCACCGCGTCGGCCGCCGAGCGCGCGGTGCGATTGGGGGGCTGGCGCAGCTTGAGCTTCTCCAGCAGCTTCTGGAAACGCTCGCGGTCCTCGGCGATGTCGATCGAATCGGCGCTGGTGCCGATGATCGGCACGCCGGCCGCGGCGAGGTCGCGCGCCAGCTTCAGCGGCGTCTGCCCGCCGTACTGCACGATCACGCCCCAGGGCTTTTCCTTGTCCACGATCTCGAGCACGTCCTCGAGCGTGAGCGGCTCGAAATACAGGCGGTCGGAGGTGTCGTAGTCGGTGGACACCGTTTCCGGGTTGCAGTTGACCATGATGGTCTCGAAGCCCGCCCCGCGCAGCGCGAGCGCCGCGTGCACGCAGCAGTAGTCGAACTCGATGCCCTGGCCGATGCGGTTGGGGCCGCCGCCGAGCACCATGACTTTGCGGCGCGCCGTGGGTTCGGCCTCGCACTCCTCCTCGTACGTGGAGTACAGGTAAGCGGTCTGCGTCGCGAACTCGGCAGCGCAGGTATCGACGCGCTTGTACACCGGGCGGATGCCGAGCTTGTGGCGCTTCTCGCGCACCGCCATCTCGCCCGTGTTGAACAGATAGGCGAGACGCCGGTCGGAGAAGCCCTTCCTTTTCAGCAGGCGCAATGTTTCACCGTCGAGGTCGGCGAGCTTCTGGTCATCGAGGCGCATCTCCAGCTCGACGATCTCCTGGATCTGCGCGAGGAACCAGGGATCGATGCGCGTGAGACGGTGCACCTCGTCCAGGGTGAACCCGTTCTCAAACGCGTCGCCCACGTACCAGATGCGCTCGGGCCCCGGCTCGCCGAGCTCGCGCTCGATGGTTTCGCGATCGGTGGTGCGCTGGTTGAGGCCGTCGACGCCCACCTCCAGGCCGCGCAGGGCCTTCTGCAGCGACTCCTGGAAGGTGCGCCCGATCGCCATCACTTCGCCGACCGACTTCATCTGCGTGGTGAGGCGGTCATTGGCCTGCGGAAACTTCTCGAATGCGAAGCGCGGCACCTTGGTGACCACATAGTCGATCGCCGGCTCGAACGACGCGGGCGTCGCGCCGCCGGTGATGTCGTTCTTCAGCTCGTCCAGGGTATAGCCCACGGCGAGCTTGGCCGCCACCTTGGCGATGGGAAAGCCGGTCGCCTTGGACGCCAGCGCCGAGGAACGCGAGACGCGCGGGTTCATCTCGATCACCAGCATGCGCCCGTCGTCCGGGCTGATGGCGAACTGCACGTTCGAGCCGCCCGTGTCCACCCCGATCTCGCGCAGCACCGCGATCGAGGCGTCGCGCATGATCTGGTATTCCTTGTCGGTGAGCGTCTGCGCCGGCGCCACGGTGATCGAGTCGCCGGTGTGTACGCCCATCGGATCGAGGTTCTCGATCGAGCAGACGATGATGCAGTTGTCCGCGCGGTCGCGCACCACCTCCATCTCGAATTCCTTCCAGCCGATCACCGATTCCTCGATCAGCAGCTCGTTGGTCGGCGAGGCTTCCAGCCCGCGCTCGCAGATGGCGACGAACTCCTCGCGGTTGTAGGCGATGCCGCCGCCCGAGCCGCCGAGCGTGAACGAGGGCCGGATCACCGCCGGGAAGCCGAGGCTGCCCTGCACCTGCAGCGCTTCTTCCATCGAGTGCGCGAGCGAGGAGCGCGCCGAGGCGAGCCCGATGCGCGACATCGCCTGCTTGAACTTCTCCCGGTCCTCGGCCTTGTCGATCGCCTCGCGCGAGGCGCCGATCATCTCCACGCCGAACTTCTCCAGGATGCCCTCGCGCGCCAGGTCGAGCGCGCAGTTGAGCGCGGTCTGCCCGCCCATGGTGGGCAGGAGCGCGTCCGGACGCTCACGCTCGATGATGCGCGCCACGGTCTGCCAGGTGATCGGCTCGATGTAAGTGGCGTCCGCCATCTCCGGGTCGGTCATGATGGTGGCCGGATTGGAGTTCACCAGGATCACCCGGTAGCCCTCCTCGCGCAGCGCCTTGCAGGCCTGTGCGCCCGAATAGTCGAACTCGCAGGCCTGGCCGATGACGATCGGGCCGGCGCCGATGATCAGGATCGAGTGCAGGTCAGCGCGCTTGGGCATCGCTCATCAGCTTGGCGAAGCGGTCGAACAGGTAGCCGATGTCGCGCGGCCCCGGGCTCGCCTCGGGATGGCCCTGGAAGCAGAACGCCGGCCGGTCGGTGCGCGCCAGACCCTGCAGCGAGCCGTCGAACAGCGACACGTGCGTAGGCCGCAGCGTATCGGGCAGGCTCGCCGGGTCGACGGCAAAGCCGTGGTTCTGGCTGGTGATCACCACCCGTCCGGTGTCGAGGTCCTTCACCGGGTGATTCGCCCCGTGGTGGCCGAACTTCATCTTCAGCGTCTTGGCGCCCGAGGCGAGCCCCATCAGCTGGTGCCCGAGGCAGATGCCGAATACGGGGATGCGCGTCGCGTCGAGGATCTCGCCGATCGCCTCGATGGCGTAGCCGCAGGGCTCCGGGTCGCCGGGGCCGTTCGAGAGGAACACGCCGTCGGGCTTCAGCCGCAGCACCTCGCGCGCCGCCGTCTGCGCCGGCACCACCGTGATGCGCGCGCCGCGCTCGGCAAGCAGCCGCAGGATGTTGCGCTTGATGCCGTAGTCGTAGGCGACGACGTGGCATTTCGCGTCGCCGTCGATGCGGCGATGGCCCTTGCCCAGCGCCCAGGCGCCCTCGCGCCACTCGAAGGGCTCGCGCGCGGTGACCTCCTTCGCCAGATCCATGCCCGCCAGGCCCGGAAAGGCGCGCGCCGCGGCGAGCGCCTTGTCGACGCTCACCGGGCCCGACATGACGCAGCCGGACTGCGCACCCAATTCGCGCAGCCGCCGCGTGAGCTTGCGGGTGTCGATGTCGGCGATGGCGACCACGTTGCGCTCGGCGAGGTAGTCCGGCAGCGACTGGCGCGCGCGCCAGCTCGACATCCGCGCCGGCACGTCGCGCACCACCAGGCCCGTGGCAAACACCTTGTGGGACTCCTCGTCCTCGGGGTTGACGCCCGTGTTGCCGATGTGCGGGTAGGTCAGCGTGACGATCTGCCCGGCGTAGGACGGATCGGTGAGGATTTCCTGGTAGCCGGTCATCGCGGTGTTGAACACCACTTCGCCGGCGGCGAGGCCCGGCGCGCCTACGCCCCGGCCCCGAAACACCGTCCCGTCGGCGAGGACGAGCACGGCGGATTCGAGCGCAGGCAAAAGCGAAACTCCCGGATTGGATGTGAAAAAGCGGAAGAGGCTTGCGCCCCTCCCGCTCGTCAGAGCGCCGAATTATACCGCGCAGGCTATTTCAGGCCAAGCACGTCGAACATGTCGTACAGGCCCGGCGCGCGGCCGCGCAGCCACTTGGCCGCGCGCAGAGCGCCTGCGGCGTAGGTCATGCGGCTCTGTGACCGTACCGTGATCTCCACCCGCTCGCCCGCCCCGGCGAAGATCACCGTGTGCTCGCCGACGATGTCGCCGCCGCGAATGGCGTGAAAGCCGATCGCTTTTGCGGGCCGCTCGCCCGTGTCGCCGGAACGCCCGTGCGTCGCCACCTCGCCCAGGTCGCGGCCCAAGGCCGCCGCCACCAGCTCGCCGAGCTTGAGCGCGGTGCCGGACGGGGCGTCGACCTTGTGGCGGTGATGCGCTTCGACGATCTCCACGTCGTAGGCATCCCCCAGCGCGGCCGCCGCCGTCTGCGCCAGGCGGAACACCACGTTCACGCCGATGGCGAAGTTGGGCGACAGGACGATCGGTACGCGGCGCGCGCCTTCGCCGATGCGCGCCTTGCCTTCCGCGCTGAATCCGGTCGTGCCGATGACCATCGGCCTGCCAAGCTTCAGGCACGCCTCGAGATGCGCGAGCGTCCCTTCGGGCCGCGTGAAGTCGATCAGCACGTCGGCGCCGGCCAGCGCGCCCAGGTCCGAGACGATTTTCAGGCCGCCCGCGGGCTGGCCGAGCGCCGGACTGTCCGTGGCATCGAGCGCG
>JAOUGZ010000351.1 GCA_029865405.1 Betaproteobacteria bacterium | reverse complement strand
CCGACCAGCTGCACATCCTCAACGTGTGCTTCCTCACGCCCGAGATGCGGCGCGAGTTCGGCGGCACCGCGGGCAACATCGCCTACAACCTCAAGCAGCTGGGCGGGGAGCCGCTGGTGATGGCCGCGGTCGGCGAGGACAGCGAGCCCTATCTGTATCGCCTGCAGCGCCTGGGCATCGACGCGCGGCACGTGAAGCGCATCCCGGGGCAGTTCTGCGCACAGGCCTTCATCACCACGGATCTCGACGACAACCAGATCACCGCCTTCCATCCCGGCGCGATGAACCACGCGCACGAGACCCACGTCGACGCGGCGCTCGGTGCGCGGCTCGCCATCATCGCGCCCGACGGCAAGGAGGGCATGCTGCAGCACGCGCGCGAGTGCGCCGCGCACGGCATCCCGCTGCTGTTCGATCCGGGGCAGGGCCTGCCGATGTTCTCGGCCGAGGAGCTGCATGAGTTCGTGCGCCTTGCCGACTACGTCGCGGTGAACGACTACGAGGGCAAGATGCTGCAGGCAAAGACCGGGCACAGCCTGGAGCGGCTCGCGCGCGAGGTGAAGGCACTCGTCGTCACGCTGGGCGCACAGGGCTCGCGCATCTATGCCGGCGGCACGCAGCACGAGATTCCCGTCGCTGCCGCGGCGCAGGTCGTGGATCCCACCGGCTGCGGCGACGCCTATCGCGCCGGATTGCTCTACGGCATCGCGCAGGGCTGGGACTGGCTGCGCATCGGGCGCCTGGGCGCGGTGCTCGGCGCGATCAAGATCGCGAGCCGCGGCGCGCAGAATCACCACGCGGATCGCGCGAGCGTGGAAGCGCACTACCGGCAGTCGTTCGGCGAATCGCCCTGGCGCTAGAGCCGGGCGCGGATCCGCGCCGCGCAAGCCTCGAGCTGTTCGCGCGGTGGATTCTTCACCGGCCACACGAGCTGCATGCCGTCACCGTCATGGCGCGGCAGTACATGCAGGTGAAAATGGAACACCGTCTGCCCGGCGGGCTTGCCGTTCGCCTGATAGATCGAGAGCCCCGGCGGGTCGAACGCATCGCGCACGGCGCGCGCGACGCGCGCCGCGGCGCGAAACACCGCCGCCGCCTGCGCATCGTCCAGTGCATATACGTCGTCGACGTGCGCCTTGCACGCCACCAGCACGTGCCCCGGATTCACCTGGCCGAGGTCCATGAAGGCGACGGTGGCCACGTCCTCGTAGACGACGCTGGCGGGAATCTGCTTCGCCACGATCTTGCAGAACACGCAGTCGGCTTTCATCCGTCACCCAGTTCGCGGTAGCCGCGGCAGGGTACCTGAAACAGCCTGCGGTCTTCCAGGCGCAGCGCGGAGAGGCTGCCGCCCCAGACGCAGCCGGTGTCGAGCGCGACCAGCCTGTCGGCGAGCTTCAGGCCGAGCGCCGACCAGTGGCCGCAGATGATCGGCGGCTCGCCCGCCGGCCGCAGCTCGAACCACGGGCGGTACCCGGGCGGTGCGTCCCGGCCTTTCGCCGCCAGGTCCATCTCGCCCGCAGCATTGCAGAAGCGCAGCCGCGCCATGGCATTGACGATGACGCGCAACCGGTCCCAGCCGGCGAGCGCGTCGTGCCAGCCGCGCGGCTGCGCGCCGTAGAGGTGCCGGAGAAGTTCGAGATGACGTGCCCCGCGCAAGGCCGCTTCGACTTCGCGCGCCAGCGCCTGCGCCTGCTCGATCGACCATTGCGGCAGCAGTCCGGCGTGCACCATGGCGTAACCCGCCTCGACGTGCATGAGCGGCCGGCGCCGCAACCACTCGAGCAACTGCGGCGCGTCCGGCGCGGCCAGCACTTCCTCCAGCGTGTCGTCTGCGCGCTTCTTCGCGAACCCCTGGGCCAGGCACAGCAGGTGGAAATCGTGGTTGCCGAGGACGACCACCGCATCGCCCTCGAGCGCGCGCACGAAGCGCAGCACGTCGAGGGACTTGGGGCCGCGATTCACCAGATCGCCGACGAACCACAGGCGATCCCGCCCGGCGCGGAACTGCACCTGCGCGAGCAGCGCCTGGAGCTCGTCCGCGCAGCCCTGCACATCGCCGATCGCGTAGATCGCCATCGTCGGCGAGTCTACCGCGCGGCGGAACTCGCGCCGCAGCGTGCGAGACTAATGCCTGCCATGCTGAAAGCCCTGACCGGCCTGTTCGACCGGGCCGAGCCGCGCCCCGTGCCGGGATTCGAGCGCCGCCACCTCCAGGTCGCGGTGGCCGCGCTGCTGCATGAAGCGAGTCGCGCAGACTACGCCGAGGGCGACGATGAACACGCGGTTGCGCGCGCCGCGCTCGCCGATCTGTTTGGCCTGCCGCCCCAGGAATGCGTGGCGCTGCTGAAGGAGGGCCGTGCCAGGGCGGCGCAACTCAGCAGCTTCTATGCGCCCGTCACCGTCATCAAGCGCGATTACGCGCTCGCGGAGCGCATCCGCCTGGTCGAGCACCTGTGGCGGGTCGTCTATGCCGATGCGCAACTCAATCCCTACGAAGACCACTACGTGCGCAAGATCGCGCACCTGCTGCACGTGCCCAACACGCAGTGCATGCTGGCGCGCAACCGCGCCCGCGGCTAGAGCGCCGCATCCATCCTGCGGTACTGAATCGCTTCCGCCAGGTGCGCGGCGCCGATGGCGTCGTGCGCCGCCAGGTCGGCGATGGTGCGCGCGACGCGCAGCACGCGGTGATAGGCGCGCGCTGAAAGCGCCAGACGGGCGATGGCCTGCTTGACCAGCGTCTCGGCCGCGTCGTCCAGGGCGCACTGGTGCTCGATCTCGCGCGTGCCCAGGTGCACGTTGGCCTTGCCCTGGCGCGCGAGCTGCCGCTCGCGCGCCTGGACGGCCCGGGCGCGAATGACATCCGACGCTTCGCCGTTCGCCGCCGCCAGCAGTTCGGCCTCGCGCGGCACCGGCGCCTCCACCTTGAGGTCGATGCGGTCGGCGAGCGGCCCGGAAATGCGCGCGCGGTAGCGCGCAATGGCCTCCGGCGTGCAGCGGCAGCGCCCCGACGCGACGCCGAGGTAGCCACAGGGACAGGGATTCATTGCCGCGATCAGCTGGAAGCGCGCCGGAAAACGCGCCTGGCGCGCGCCACGGGCGAGCGCGATGCTGCCCGATTCCAGCGGCTCGCGCAGCGCCTCCAGCGCATCGCGGGCGAACTCGGGCAATTCGTCGAGGAACAGCACGCCCTGGTGCGCGAGGGAGATTTCGCCCGGGCGCGGCGGGCTGCCGCCGCCGACCAGCGCCACGCGCGAGGCCGTGTGGTGCGGCGCCCGCAGCGGCCGCGCGCCCCAGCGCGCCGGATCGAAACCGGAAATCGATGCCGACTGGATGGCGGCGCTTTCCAGCGCTTCGGCCTGGCTCATGGGCGGTAGGATCCCGGCGAAGCGCGCCGCCAGCATCGATTTACCGGTACCCGGCGGGCCGACGAGCAGCACGCTGTGCCCGCCCGCGGCGGCTACTTCCAGCGCGCGCTTGGCCGTGGCCTGGCCCTTGACCTCGCGAAAATCGGCGTAGACAGGCGCTGCATGCGAGGCTCCGTTCGCGCATGGGGCAATGCGCGCCTCGCCGGCGAGGTGCGCGCACACGGCAAGAAGGCTTGCCGCCGGCAACACGACGGCGCGCTCGGCCAGCGCGGCCTGTTGCGCGCTTTCGGCGGGGAGCACGAAGGCGCGTCCCGAGCGGCGCGCGCCGAGCGCCATGGCGAGCGCGCCGCGCAGCGGGCGCAGTTCGCCGGTGAGCGAGAGCTCGCCCGCGAATTCATGGCCGGCGAGCGACGCGGCCTGCAGCTGGCCGCTGGCGGCGAGGATGCCGAGCGCGATCGGCAGGTCGAAACGGCTCGAGTCCTTCGGCAGATCCGCGGGCGCCAGATTGACCGTGATGCGCCGCGCGGGGAAATCGAACTGCGCGTGGTGCAGGGCGGCGCGCACGCGGTCCTTCGCTTCGCGCACCTGGGCGTCGGGCAGCCCGACGATGTTGAACGCCGGCAAGCCCGGGCCGAGGTGCACCTCGACCGTCACCTCGGGCGCATCGATTCCCGCGAGCGCGCGGCTCGCCACGCTGGCCAGCGCCATG
>JAOUGZ010000350.1 GCA_029865405.1 Betaproteobacteria bacterium | reverse complement strand
CGGTCTCGGGATCGACCTTCACCACCTCGATGAACGACTCGATCGCCTTGTCGGGCTGCTCGTTGAGCAGGAAGTTCAGGCCCTTGAAGTACGAGCGCGGCAGCGCGCGCGACTCGGAGACCAGGTGGCGGATGTCGATGCGCGCCGCGAGCCAGCCCAGTCCGAAGAACAGTGGCAGCGCGAGCAGCCACCAGTACTCGAACTCCATCAGCCCTCCGCCGGCGGCGGCGGCAGCGTCGGCGCTTCGTCCGCGCGTGCCCCGGCGTCGCGCAGCTCGCGGCGCAGCCGCGCGGCCACGCGCCGCTGGCGCAGCACGGCGCCGAGCGCCGCCAGCAGGCCGAGCACGGCGCCGGCGGCGAAGAATGCGAGCAGCAGCACCACCAGCGGCGCCTCCCAGGCGAGGTCGAAGTAAAAGCGCAGGGTGACGGGCTCCGTGTTGCGCGCCGCAAAGGCGAGCAGCAGGATGAACAGCGCGATGCGGATCGTCCAGGTGAGCAGGCGCATGAACCGGACCGGGGTCTAAGCCCCGGCGCTACCGCGTGGCCTGCGCCTGCTGCGCGGCGGCCTCGACGGCGGAGTCGACGCGCTCGCGCAGCTCCTTGCCGGCCTTGAAGTGCGGCACGTACTTCTCCGGCACGTGCACCTTCTCGCCCGACTTGGGATTGCGCCCGGCGCGGCGGGCGGTAGTTGAGCCCGAAGCTGCCGAAGCCGCGGATCTCGATGCGGTGACCGGACAGCAGCGCCTGCGTCATCGCATCGAGGATCATCTTCACCGCGTACTCCGCGTCTTTCGCCACCAGCTGCGGATAGCGCTGCGCCAGCCGGGCGATCAGTTCGGACTTGGTCATGGCGACCGCTCCCCCCTCGCGTTCTCGGTCCGGTCCGCCTACTGCTGCGGGTTGGAGCTGCCCTTGTCGAGCTTGGCCCGCAGCAGCGCGCCCAGGTTGGTCGAGCCCGCGGCGCTCGCCTGGTTCTCAGTGCGCATCTGCTTCATGGCGTCGGTCTCGTCCGCCATGTCCTTGGCCTTCACCGACAGGTTGATGGAGCGGTTCTTGCGGTCGACGTTGATGATCATGGCGCTGACCGTGTCGCCTTCCTTGAGCACCGTGCGCAGGTCCTCGACGCGATCGCGCGCGAATTCCGATGCGCGCAGGTAGCCCTCGATGCCGTCCGCCAGCAGCACTACGGCGCCCTTGGCATCCACCGACTTCACCGTGCCCGGCACCACGCTGTTCTTGTCGTGGCCGGCGATGAAGTTGGTGAAGGGGTCGCCGCCGAGCTGCTTGATGCCGAGCGAGATGCGCTCGCGCTCGACGTCGATCGCCAGCACCACGGCCTCGACGTCCTCGCCCTTCTTGAAATTCTTGACCGCCTCCTCGCCGGGGAGCGACCAGGACAGGTCCGACAGGTGCACCAGGCCATCGATGCCGCCCGACAAGCCGACGAACACGCCGAAATCGGTGATCGACTTGATCTGGCCCTTGACGCGGTCGTTCTTCTTGTACTCGCGCGCGAAATCCTCCCACGGATTGGGCTTGCACTGCTTCATGCCGAGGGAGATGCGGCGGCGCTCCTCGTCGATCTCGAGGATCATGACTTCGACCTCGTCGCCGACCTGCACCACCTTGGAAGGGTGCACGTTCTTGTTCGTCCAGTCCATTTCCGACACGTGCACCAGGCCCTCGATGCCGGCTTCCACTTCGACGAACGCGCCGTAGTCGGTGAGGTTGGTGACTTTGCCGAACAGGCGCGTGCTCTGCGGGTAGCGGCGCGAGATGCCGACCCAGGGGTCCTCGCCCAGCTGCTTCAGGCCGAGCGACACGCGGTTCTTCTCGGCGTCGAACTTCAGCACCTTGGCGGTGACCTCGTCGCCGACATTGAGCACTTCGGAAGGGTGCTTCACCCGGCGCCAGGCCAGGTCGGTGATGTGCAGCAGGCCGTCAATGCCGCCCAGGTCGACGAACGCGCCGTAGTCGGTGATGTTCTTGACGATGCCCTTCACCACCGCGCCCTCCTGCAGGCTGGAGAGCAGCGCCTCGCGCTCGGCGCCGGCGCTCGCCTCGAGCACCGCGCGGCGCGACACGACCACGTTGTTTCTCTTGCGGTCGAGCTTGATAACCTTGAATTCCATGGTCTTGCCTTCGTACGGCGTGGTGTCCTTCACCGGGCGCAGGTCCACGAGCGACCCGGGCAGGAACGCGCGGATGCCCTTGGTCATGACGGTGAGGCCGCCTTTCACCTTGCCGGTGATCACGCCTTCGATCTTCTCGCCCTTCTCCAGCGACTCCTCGAGCTCGATCCAGGCGGCCATGCGCTTGGCCTTGTCGCGAGACAGGCGCGTGGCGCCGTAGCCGTCCTCCAGCGCCTCGATCGACACCGAGACGAAATCGCCGGGCTTGACCTCGACTTCGCCGGCGTCGTTCTTGAACTCCTCGGCGGCGATGATCGACTCGGACTTCAGCCCGGCGTTGACCACCACGTAGTTCGGATCGACGCTCACCACCTCGGCGGTGATCACTTCGCCGATGCGCATTTCCTTTCGCGTCAGGCTCTCTTCGAAGAGCGCGGCGAAGGATTCGTTGGCCGGGGATTTGGACACTGCCTGGGAAACGCTTGCCATGAAAGGGAAAAACCTCGTTCAGCCGCTCGGCCGGCGAAGGCGCGCGCGGGTCAGGTTGCACAAAAGGGCCGGCCGTTCAGGCCCGCCCACCCAGTTTCCTCTCCCGGCACCACCCCAGGATCAGGCCGACGACTTCCGCCAGCGGCCGTTCCGAAGAGTCCAGCTGCAGCGCGTCCGGGGCCGGCGCCAGAGGCGCCACCGCCCGGGCCGCATCGCGTGCATCACGCCGCGCCAGGTCACGGGAAAGGGCCGCAAGGTTAGCATCGATTCCTTTGTCTATCAACTGCTTATACCTGCGTTGGGCACGCACAGCGGGGGTCGCGGTGAGGAACACTTTGAGGGCGGCGTCGGGGAACACGACCGACCCCATGTCCCGGCCTTCGGCGACCAGGCCAGGGGGTTGGCGGAAAGCCCGCTGCCGCTCCAGGAGGGCGCGGCGCACTTCCGGGCGCTGGGCCACGTCGGAGGCCCGCACGCCGATCGCCTCGTCGCGCAGTCTTTCCGTAACGTCCTGTCCCGAAAGGAAAATACGCCCTCCCCGGAATTCGACCTGCATGCGCTGAGCGGTCTTCTCGGGGTCATCCGGCCCGGCGAGCGCGACCAGCCGGTAAAGGGCCCCGCTCTCCAGGCAATGAAACCCGAGCGCCTCCGCGACCTGATGCGCCACGGCACCCTTGCCGGAGGCCGACGGCCCGTCGATGGCGATCACCGGCACCGTCATCGTGCGATGGCGGCGAATGCCTTGAAATACCCGGGAAAGGTCTTGGCCACGCAATCCGGGTCGTTGATGCGCACCGCCACTGCGCCGAGCGCGGCCAGCGACAAGCTCATCGCCATGCGGTGATCATCGTAGGTATCGAGCGCCACGCCCGAGCGCAGCGGGCGCGGCGTCACCTTGAGGAAGTCCGCGCCGGCCTCGACGCCGGCGCCGAGCTTGCCAAGCTCCGCCGCCATCGCCGCGATGCGGTCGGTTTCCTTCACCCGCCAGCTGGCGATATTGCGCACCACGCATGGGCCGTCGGCGAACAGCGCCATCGCCGCCGCCGTCATCGCCGCATCCGGAATGTGATTCAAGTCGAGGTCGAAGGCGCGCAGCGGCGCCCGACCGCGCGCCTCGATCCACGCGTCGCCCATCGACACCTGCGCGCCCATTGCCTCGAGCACTTCGGTAAAGCGCACGTCGCCCTGGATGCTGCTGCGGCCGACGCCTTCCACCCGCACCGGCCCGCCGGCGATGGCGCCCGCGGCCAGAAAGTACGAGGCGCTCGAGGCGTCGCCTTCGACGGCGACCGTCCCCGGGGACCGGTATGGGCCGGCGGGCACCGTGAAGCGGCGCCATCCCGCGCGTGCCACGTCCGCGCCGAAGCGGCGCATCAGATTGAGCGTGATCTCGACGTAGGGCCTGGAAATCAGCTCGCCCTCGACCTCGAGCGTGCCGCCGCCGGCGAGCGGCAGCGCCATGAGCA
>JAOUGZ010000349.1 GCA_029865405.1 Betaproteobacteria bacterium | reverse complement strand
GGGGTCGGTGGGGGCGAGCGGCTCCGAGAGCCGCAGGCCGTAATCGTCCTCCAGCCGCACGCGCTCCTTGCCCTCGATCTTGGCGTCTTCCTCTGGCCAGTCCAGCGTCATGAGCGGAAAGCGCAGGTCCTTCGGCCCCCACAGGATGGTCGCCACCTGCAGCCAGGCGGCAATCCCGGAAATCAACGCCACCAGCAGCCCGACGATCAGGATGCTCTTGATGATCCAGCGATGGGTCAGGCCGACCGTCGAGGCCGAGGTCTCGTTGATCGCGTAAGACGAATAGGTGTAGTCGAACGCAAAGTAGATGACGACCGCGCAGTAGGGAATCATGAAGAAGGTCAGCCCCATGAACTCCAGCCACGCCTTCTTGCGGAAGTGCAGGTTGTCGCGGATCAGGTCGATGCGTACGTGGGTGTTGTAAACCACGCCGTAGCCCAGCACGAGCGCGAACAGGGCGGCGTGAAAGTGCCACTCCAGCTCCTGCAGGATCGTGGACTGGAAGAAGGCGCCAAAATTGTCCGCCAGCCATCCCTGCAGGCGATAGATCCTGCCGGTCTCCTCGTCCTCGTAGCCGATCTTGCGGCCGATGACGTCGATGCAGGTGATGACGATCACCGGCACGATCAGCCAGGCGCCCAAGCCGCCGACGAGATCCACGAAGCGCCGCAGCCGGTCGGCAATTCCGATCGCGCGCGGCGTCTCGCCCGAAGGCGGTGCTTGATTTTCGGTCTGCATGGTCAGTCGTAACTCGCGTGCATGAGCCACAGGGCAATCTGCGGATACGCCATCACGAGCGCCAACCCGAGCAGCTGGATGATGACGAAGGGAATGATGCCGGTGTAGATGCTCTGGATCCTGACTTCCTTCGGCGCGATGCCCTTCAGGTAGAACAGGGCAAAGCCGAACGGCGGCGTGAGGAACGAGGTCTGCAGGTTGACGGCGAGCAGGATCAGGAACCAGTAGACGACGTCGGCCTTCGGCACGTGCTCGCCGAAGTCGAGCGTCCCGATCAGCGGCGCGAACACCGGCAGCACGATGAGGGTGATCTCGATCCAGTCGAGGAAGAAGCCGAGCAGGAACACGATCGCCATCACCAGGAACACGAAGCCCCAGCTGCCCAGGCCGGAACTCTTGATCCAGTGCTCGACGACGTCGTCACCGCCCAGCTGGCGGTAGACGAAGGCGAAGCAGGTAGCGCTGATGATGATGAAGAACACCATCGAGATGGTGCGCGCCGCGCTCTGGCAGACCGAGTTCATGGTCTTCCAGCTGAGCCGGCCCCACAGCCCGGCGAGCACGATCGCGCCGGCGGCGCCGACCGCGCCGGCCTCGCTCGGCGTCGCCCAGCCGAGCAGGATCGACAGCTTGATGCAGCCGATGAGGAACACCGGCGGGAAGAAGGCGCGGAACATCAGCGGGCCCAGCGTGCCCTTGGGCACCGTCAGCAGGTCGGGCGGCAGGGGCGGGGCGACCGAGGGGTTGAGCTTTGCGACCAGGAAGATGAAAAACAGATACATCGCCGCCAGGGAGAGACCCGGGATGATCGCCGCCGAAAACAGGTTGCCGACCGAGACCGTGAGCAGGTCGGCCATGACGATCAGCATGATGCTGGGAGGAATCAGGATGCCCAGCGTGCCTGCCGCCGCGATGGTGCCGCAGGACAACGCGTGGCTGTAGCCCTGCTTGATCATGGTGGGCAGGGCGAGCGCGGTCATCATCGTGACCGAGGCGCCGATGATGCCGGTCATCGCCGCGAGGATCGTGCCCATGATGGTGACCCCGAGCGCGAGCGCTCCCGGCACGCGCTTGAGGATCAGCTGCACGCAGTAGAGCAGGTCCTGGGCGATGCCGCTGCGCTCCATCATCACGCCCATGAAGATGAAGGTGGGGATTGCCACCAGCACCAGGTTCTCGGCCGCCTGGCCCCAGATGCGCGGCACGAAATTGAAGAAATGCACCAGCTTGAACGAGCCGAGCAGGAAGCCGAGCAGGCCGAAGATCAGCGCCAGGCCCCCGAGGATGAACGCCACCGGGTAGCCCGAGAACAGCAGGATCCCGAGCGTTGCGAACATGAGCATCGGCAGCAGTTCGCGCGCCTTGACGAGCAATTCGCCCTGCGCGGCGGGCTGCAGCCCGGTCACGTAGGCGTAGGCGAAGCCGAGCAGCGCGATGAGCACGATCGCCACGACGTAGCGATTGCCGAGCCGGCTTCCGAGCTTGAGCAGGTATTCCATCAGACCTTCCCCAAGACAAGCTCGGCGCCGACGCCGTGCCTGGGAGGCACGGGCGCTGGCGCCGAAACGTCGTCGCCTACTTCTGGTACGTCGGCTTCAGGAACTGCGAATCACCCCAGATCGCGTAGTTCTTGCGGAAGGCCAGGTAGTCGTCGGCGATCCGCTTGAACAGCGGGTCGGTGGCGGACTCCTCCTTGATCACGTCGAACCAGGCCTTCTCGAACACGGCGAGCTGGCTGTCGGTCCAGCGCTTGACCTGCACCTTGTGCTTGTCGCGCATCTCGGCCATCACGCCGAACTGCGTCGCCTCGGTCTCGGCGAAGGTGTACCCAAGCTGGTGGCCCGCCGCGACTTCGATGACCTTCTTGTAGCTCTTGGGCAGCGCGTCGAAGACCTCCTTGTTGATCATGAGCTCGGTCACCGAGGTCTGCTGGTGCCAGCCGGGGAAGTAGTTGAACTTCGCCACCTGGTGGAAGCCGAGCTTGATGTCCATGGCGGGCATCGAGAACTCGGTGGCGTCGATCACGCCGCGCTCCAGCGCCGGGAAGATGTCCGCCGCGGACAGCATCTGGGTCGAGACCCCGAGCTTCTGCATCACCTTGGCGCCGAGCCCGAAGAAGCGCATCTTGAGGCCCTTGATCTGCTCCATCGACTTGATCTCCCTGCGGAACCAGCCGGAGGTCTCCGGGCCGATCGCGAGCGCGTCGAAGGCGACCAGGCCGTGCTTGGCGTAGATCTCGTCGCGCAGCTTGTCGCCGTTGCCGAACTTCTTCCAGGCCATGAACTCGCCGAACCCGGGCCCGAAGGGCACCGCGGTGAAGAACGACAGCGCCGCATACTTGCCGGCATAGTTGCCCGCCGGCGACCAGCAGGCGTCCACCGAGCCCTTGGACGCGGCGTCGAAGCACTCCAGCGTCGGCACCAGCGCGCCGGGCTCATGGAACTTGATGACGAAGTTGCCGCCGGTCATCTCCTCGACGTCCTTGGTCAGGCGAACCGCCGAAGTGCCCAGGTGCGTGAGCGAACTGCCAAATGCGCTCTGCAGTTTCCAGTTCACCTTGGGCTGCTGCGCCTGCGCGCTGTTCACTGCGAATACTGCGGTCACGGCCAGTGCAGCCGCCGTCAGTGTCGCGGATTTCCCGATCATCATTGGTCACTCCTCCGGTTTTGTAGTCAGGGCCGTCCGCGTCAGGGCGGGTGCCCGATCCGCGCCTCCCGAGCGCGCCTGCGGGAAGTCTAACAGGCCGCGGACGGGGAATCATAGTTCACCAGTCGGTGAATTCCAACCGAACAAACTTGTTGCGCCGCAGCGGCGAATCTTCCGCCGCAAGCGACGATGGCCTTGCCGTTGCGATGCCCTACCATGCGACGCACTCCAGGTCGAAGACGCGCTTGAGCAGGCGCGCCCAGCCCATGCGCGCCGGCGCGCCGTGAAAACGGATCAGATGCAGGCGCGGGCGCGGCACGAGCGCCGCCAGGCGCTGCATGAATTCCAGCGGCGACAGCACGATGTGCGTGGCGCCGTCGCGCCAGGGGCTCTTCAGTTGCAGCACGACATTGCCCGCGCCATCTTGCTTGAGCCGTTCGTTGGCGATCGCGCCGTCCTCCTTGATCCGCCGATGCCGGTCGTGCAGACTCGTCACCTGGGAGAAGCGATCGTGCCGAAGATGCCGGAACTTGCCGTGCCCGGGCCGCAACGCGACTTCGTCGGCTACGGCCGCCATGTGCCGAAGGTGAGGTGGCCTGGCGGGGCGCGCGTCGCGGTCAACCTGGTCATCAACTACGAGGAAGGCTCGGAAGTGCAGATGGGCGCCGACGGGCGCAACGAGACCATCCTCGGGGAGATGGCGCTGGGGCTGGAG
>JAOUGZ010000348.1 GCA_029865405.1 Betaproteobacteria bacterium | reverse complement strand
GCGACTTCTTCGCCGAGCTCTTCGGGCGCATGGGCGCGCGCGCGCACGGCCAGGACCACTTCGCCAAGGTGCTGCTCGACGTCGAGGATGCCTTCCTCGGCGCCGAGCGCCAGATCCAGCTTCGCGTGCCGCAGGTCGACGCGCGCGGCCGCGTCGCGCTCGAGACGCGCACGCTCAACGTGAAGATCCCCAAGGGGGTGCGTGCAGGCCAGCTCATCCGCCTCGCGGGGCAGGGGGCGGCCGGCGACCTGCTGCTCGAAGTGCACTTCAAGCCGCACGCGCGCTACCGGGTCGAAGGACGCGACCTGTGCGTCGAACTGCCGGTCGCGCCCTGGGAGGCGGCGCTCGGCGCGGTGCTGCCGGTCGCGCTGCCCGGGAGCACGCTCAGCGTGCGCATTCCGGCCGGGGCGCAGAGCGGGCGCGTGCTGCGCGTGCGCGGCAAGGGCGTTCCCGCCGATCCACCCGGGGACCTGCTGCTCACGATCCGCGTGGTGGTGCCGCCGGCCGATACGCCGAAGGCGCGCGAGCTCTACGAGCAGATGGCGCGCGATCTCGCTTTCGATCCCAGGGCGGGCGCATGAGCGACGAAGAGCTGCTCAGCCTGGAAGAGCTGGTGGTGGTGTGCGCGGTGACGCCGGAATGGGTACGCGAGCGGGTCGCGGAGGGACTGCTGCCGGCCGGACCCGAGTGGCGATTCAGCGTCCTGGCCGTGCGCCGTGCGCGGCGCATGCGCGCGCTGGAGCGCGATTTCGACGCGGCGCCGGAGCTCGCCGCGCTGGTCGCCGACCTGCTGGAAGAGCTCGACGCGCTGCGCGCGCGTTAAGCGGCGCCGAGCGGCGCCGGCAGCGCGCGGCGCGGCGCCGGCGCCTGCAGCACCTTCTTCATCTTCGCCAGCGCCTTGACCTCGATCTGGCGGATGCGCTCGGCCGAAACCCCGAACTCCGCGGCGAGGTCGTGCAAGGTGGCGGTGTCCTTTTCCTTCAGCCAGCGCGCCTCGACGATGCGCCGGCTGCGCGGATCGAGCGTCGCCACCGCGCGCGCGACCCCCTCGGACTGCAGGCGCTGGTCCTCGTCGGCTTCGAGCTGGCGCGAGGGCTCGGCGTCGGGGTCGGCAAGGTACTGCGCGGGGGCATAGGACTCGTCGTCGTCGTCGGTCTCGAAGGCCATCTCGCGGCCCGCCAGCCGCGTCTCCATTTCCACGACTTCTTCGGGCTTGACCTTGAGCTCGCGCGCGATGTGCTTCACTTCGCCCGGACTGAGCGGCGCGAACCCCTTCTTCATCGAGCGCAGGTTGAAAAAGAGCTTGCGCTGCGCCTTGGTCGTGGCCACCTTCACCAGCCGCCAGTTGCGCAGGATGTACTCGTGGATCTCGGCCTTCACCCAGTGGATGGCGAACGACACCAGGCGCACCCCGCGCGCGGGGTCAAAGCGCTTCACGGCCTTCATCAGGCCGATGTTGCCTTCCTGGATGAGGTCGGCGTGCGGCAGGCCGTAGCCCAGGTAGCCGCGCGCCACTGCCACCACCAGGCGCAGGTGCGACAGCACCAGCTGGCGGGCGGCCTCGAGGTCGCCATCGCGGTGGTAGCGCCGCGCGTAGGCCAACTCCTGCTCGGCGCTGAGCAGGGGAAAGCGGTTCACCGACTGGATGTAGGCCTCGAGGCTCCCGGCCGCCATCGGCATCGGCAGCGCCATCGGCAGAGTCTGAGCGGATTGCATCATGCGCCTCCTTGTTTGCATCTTAGCACTCTCCACATTGGAGTGCTAAGAGGCTGCAAGGTTCCCTGAGTGAGTTCGTATTATCTGTTTAATACATGGTATTTTAACGTAAGTGTTTGCTAACTGACAATAGAGCACCCAGCCATCCCAGGAGGGCAGCGAACGCGACCACGGCAAGTGCATCGTGGCCCGACAGGAAGGCGAGCTGGAAGCTCGAGCCGTAGGCCTGCGCGAGATCGCGTACGCCTAGATTGAGCACCGCCAGCCCCGCCCAGAGGATGACGAGCGCGAGCGCGCCGCCCGCGAGCCCCTGCAGGAGGCCGAAGTAGAAGAACGGCCGCCGCACGAACGCGTCGGTCGCGCCCAGCAGCTGCGACACTTCGATCTCCTCGCGCTGCGTGACGATCTGCAGGCGGATGGTGTTGAAGGTCACCGCCACGAGTCCCGTCGCGAGCAGCACCGCGAGCGCGGCGAGGGCGAGCCGCCCGATGCGCGCGAGCGCGGCGAGCCGCGCGGCCCAGGCCGAGTCCACCTGCACGTTCGCCACCCCGGGCAGGCCCTGCAGCGCGCCGGCGAGCGCCTCGAGCGCCGCCGCGCCGCCGTCGGCCGCGCGCACCACGAACGCATCGGGCAGCGGGTTGCGCTCGAGTGCGGCGACGACGTCGGCCAGGCCCGCGGCCACGCGCAGCTCGGCCAATGCCTCGTCGCGCGACACGAAGCGCAGTGCCGCCACGCGCCGGTCGGCGCGCAGGCGCGCCTCGAGCTCGGCGCGCTTCGCCTCGGGCCTGAGGAACACCGAGAGCTGCGGCTCGAAAGTGAAGCGCTGCGCCACGCTCTGCAGGTTGGCGAGCAGCGCGTAGCCGCCTGCCGGCAGCGACAGCGCCACGCCGATCACCAGCGCGTTGAGCAACGTGGCGGCGCGCTGCGCGGCGAGCTTGCGCACGGCGCGCGCCAGCGCACCGCGGTGCTGGCGCAGCCAGGTTCTCACGCGCCCCCCACCAGCCGGCCGCCGGCCAGCTGCAGCACGCGCTTTCCGTGGCGCGCGACCAGCGCCTCGTCGTGCGTGGCGAGCACCAGCGTCACGCCGACCTGGTTGAAGGAAATCAGGATGTCGACGATGCGCGCCGCCGACTCGGCATCCAGGTTGGCGGTGGGCTCGTCGGCCACCAGCACCGCCGGGCGGTTGACCACGGCGCGCGCGATCGCCAGGCGCTGCTGCTCGCCGCCCGAGAGCTGGATCGGATTGGCGCGCTCGCGCGCCAGCAATCCCACCTTGTCGAGCGCCGCCCGCACCCGGCGCGCCGCGTCGCGCGGCGCGAGCGTGCCGAACGTGAGCGGCAGCATGACGTTGTCGTAGACCGTGCGGTCGTAGAGGAGCTTGTGGTCCTGGAACACGAGGCCGAGGTTGCGGCGCAGGTACGGGACCGCGCCGCGCTTGAGCGCGCCGACGTTCTGGCCGTTCACCACCACGCTGCCCGCGGTGGGGCGCTCGATCGCCGGGATCAGCTTGAGCAGGGTCGACTTGCCGGCGCCCGACGGCCCGGTGACGAACGCGAGCTCGCCGGCTTCGAGCGAGAACGACACGCCGGCGAGCGCGTCCTGGCCGCCCGGGTAGCGCTTGGCGACCGCGGAAAAGCTAATCAACCAGCGCCTCGGCGAATTCCGCGGCGGCGAAGGGCCGCAGGTCGTCGATGCCCTCGCCCACGCCGACAAACAGCAGCGGCACCGGATGCTGCTGCGCGATCGCGCACACCACGCCGCCCTTCGCGGTGCCGTCGAGCTTGGTCAGCACCAGCCCGGTGAGGCCGAGCGCCTCGTCGAACGCCTTCACCTGCGCGAGCGCGTTCTGGCCGTTGTTGGCGTCCAGCACGAGCAGCACTTCGTGCGGCGCTCCCGGCAGCGCCTTCGACAGGACGCGCTTCACCTTCTTGATCTCCTCCATCAGGTGCAGCTGCGTCGGCAGGCGCCCGGCGGTGTCGGCGATCAGCACGTCGATGCCGCGCGCGCGCGCCGCGGACGCGGCGTCGAAGACCACGGCGGCGGCGTCGCCGGACTGCTGCGCGATCACGGCGACGCCGTTTCTCTGGCCCCAGGCGGCGAGCTGCTCGCGCGCCGCCGCGCGAAACGTGTCGCCCGCCGCCAGCAGCACGCTGCAGCCCTCGGCCTGCAGCCATTTCGCCAGCTTGCCGATCGAGGTGGTCTTGCCGGAGCCGTTGACCCCCGCGATCATGATCACGAGCGGCTTCGCGCCCCCCAGTGCGAGCGGTTTCTCGAGGGGCGCGAGGAGCAGCCGCAACTCCTCCTGCAGCGCGCGCTTCAGCGCCTGGGGTTCGGCGATGCGCTCCCGGCGCGCCCGCTCGCGCAGCCGCTCGAGCAGCACGCGCG
>JAOUGZ010000347.1 GCA_029865405.1 Betaproteobacteria bacterium | reverse complement strand
CACCTGGGCGTCGGGCAGCCCGACGATGTTGAACGCCGGCAAGCCCGGGCCGAGGTGCACCTCGACCGTCACCTCGGGCGCATCGATTCCCGCGAGCGCGCGGCTCGCCACGCTGGCCAGCGCCATGGGCACCCCCTCGGGAGTACAACGCGGCGCCGCGCGCGCGGTTTACCGCTTGCCTTCGAGCTCGGCGACGCGTGCCTCAAGCGCCGCCAGTTTTGCCTGGGCACGCTCGAGCAGCTTTCGCTGCACGTCGAAATCCTCACGCAGCACGAGGTCGAAGCGGTCGAAGAAGGCCGCGAGCAGGGCGCGCAGGTTCTTCTCCAGGTCCTGGGCGGGGGAATTGCGTGCGGCCTCGCTCAGACGCTCGCCCAAGTCTTCCAGCGCCCGCTTGTCGATCATGTCGCGAGCCTAGCATTGCGCGCCGCACCAAGTCGGGGCATACGCATGTTAGGACTGCACCCAGTCCGTGCGCCCCGCTGCTACACCGAGCCCTGAAAAGACACATATAGCTGATTTTATTATCTTTTCCGGCTGGCACGAGAGCTGCTAGAGGGCATGGGCACTCTGTCATTCGCAACCCTCTTGGAGATCACGACCATGCGTAAGACCTTACTCGCCACTGCGCTTGCCGCCGCCGCTGCCCTGCCAAGTCTGGCGAGCGCCCAAGCCACCTCGCCGCACTCCGTGTCCGGCAACATGGGCATTTTCAGCGACTACCGCTTCCGCGGCATTTCGCAGACGTTCCTGAAGCCCGCCTTCCAGGGCGGCATCGACTACTCGCACTCGAGCGGCTTCTATCTGGGCAACTGGAACTCGAACGTGAGCGGTCTTGTGTACACCGACGGCTCGATCGAGATGGATTTCTACGGCGGCTACAAATTCGCCGCCGGTCCGGTGGGCCTGGACGTCGGCGCGCTGCAGTACTACTACCCCGGCGCCAAGAATGCGGGCGTCAAGTACGACACCACCGAGGTCTACATCGGCGCGAGCTGGAAGTGGTTCTCGGCCAAGTACTCGGTGACGACCAGCGACTACTTCGGCGTGGCCAACTCCGACGGCTCCGGCTATCTCGATCTCGGCTTCAGCTACGAGATCGCGCCCAAGCTGACGCTCTCCGCACATTACGGCGATCAGAGCGTCAAGAAGAATCCCGCGTCCGACTACTCCGACACCAAGATCGGCATCTCCTACGACCTGAACGGCTGGACGCTCGGCCTGGCGTACTACGACACCGACCTCGTGGTGAACGTCACGAACGGTGCCGGCAAGACTGAGGACCTCGGCGACAGCGGGGTGGTCTTCTCCGTCAGCAAGTCGTTCTAATGCACGCATCGACGCGGCGGGCGCGGCTCGCGCCCGCCGCCCTCAGGAGAAAAGAATGAAACTGATTTCAGCGATCATCAAGCCGTTCAAGCTCGACGAGGTGCGCGAAGCGCTCTCGGGCATCGGCGTGCAGGGCATCACGGTGACCGAGGTGAAGGGCTTCGGCCGCCAGAAGGGCCACACCGAGCTGTATCGCGGCGCGGAGTACGTGGTCGATTTCCTGCCGAAAGTGAAGATCGACGTCGCGGTGAAGACCGACCTGCTCGAGCGCGCCATCGAGGCGATCGAGAAGGCGGCGAACACCGGCAAGATCGGCGACGGCAAGATCTTCGTGTTCGAACTCGAAAAAGTCATCCGCATCCGCACCGGCGAGACCGATGCGGAGGCGCTCTAGGGAGATGCACATGAAGAAGCTTCTCGCTTTCATCGTTCTGGCCGGCGCGTTCGCCTTCGCAGGCGTGACGCTGGCGCAGGACAAGCCCGCGGCGATGACCGAAGGGGCGGCCGCGACCGCGCCTGCCGCGGCACCAGCAGCGGCGCCCGCTCCGAAGGTCGACAAGGGCGACACCACCTGGATGATGACCGCCACGGCCCTCGTTATCCTCATGACCATCCCGGGCCTGGCGCTGTTCTACGGCGGCATGGTGCGCGCAAAGAACACGCTCTCGGTGCTGATGCAGGTGCTGGTCACGTTCTGCCTGATCAGCGTGGTCTGGGTGATCTACGGCTATTCGATCGCGTTCACCGGGGGCGGCGCGTTCATAGGCGGGCTGTCGAAGATGTTCCTGGCCGGCGTCACAGCCGATTCGCTCGGCGCGACGTTCTCCAAGGGCGTCGCCATTCCCGAGCTGACGTTCGTCGCCTTCCAGCTCACCTTCGCGGCCATCACCTGCGGCCTGATCGTCGGCGCGTTTGCCGAGCGCATCAAGTTCTCCGCGGTGCTGGCGTTCTCCGTGCTGTGGTTCACCTTCGCCTACGCGCCGATGGCGCACATGGTGTGGTACTGGGACGGCCCCGACGCCATCACAGACGCCAAGAGCCTTGATGCGGTGACCGCGGCCGCCGGCTGGCTGTGGCAGAAGGGCGCCCTCGACTTCGCCGGCGGCACGGTAGTGCACATCAATGCCGGCGTCGCCGGCCTGGTGGGCGCCTGGGTCATCGGCAAGCGCATCGGTTATGGCAAGGAGGCCATGCCGCCGCACAACCTGCCGCTCACCATGATCGGCGCATGCCTGCTCTGGGTTGGCTGGTTCGGCTTCAACGCCGGCTCCAACCTCGAGGCGACGGGCGTCGCCGCGGCGGCGTTTCTCAACACGATCGTCGCGACTGCGGCCGCCGTCCTGTCGTGGCTGCTCGCCGAAACCATCGCGCGTGGCAAGGCTTCGGCACTCGGCGCCGCGTCGGGGGCGGTCGCCGGCCTAGTGGCGATCACGCCGGCTTGCGGTTTCGTCGGCACCATGGGGGGCCTGGTGATCGGGCTGGTCGCGGGTATCGCCGGGTTCTGGGGCGTGAACGGCCTGAAGCGCATGCTCGGCGCGGACGACTCGCTCGACGTTTTCGGCGTGCACGGCGTCTGCGGCATCGTCGGCGCGCTGCTGACGGGCGTATTCGCCGCGCCAGCGCTCGGCGGCGCGGGCATTTGGGACTATGTCGCCAACAAGGCGTCGCCCGACTACTCGATCTGGGGGCAGGTTGTCACCCAGGGCACCGGCGTGTTCACCACCATCGTCGTGTCCGGCGTGGTGTCCCTGATCGCCTTCAAGCTCGTGGATCTCACCATCGGACTGCGTGTTGCCGAGGAAGCGGAGCGTGAGGGTCTGGACACCACCTCGCATGGCGAGGCGGCGTACAAGATGTAGTTGCAACGAAGTCTCCTCCTGGGTTTCAACCCCAAGTTACGGGGCGCGCAAGCGCCCCGTTTTTCTTGGCCCAGGACCGTAGCCGCCTATACTTCGTCGCAAGCCGCGATGAACGCCGCCGACCACCTCTTGGGCGAGCATGCGCTCGCGCGCCATGGCGCGCGCCCGGCGCTCGTCTGCGCGCAGCGCACGCTCTGCTATGCCGAGCTCGCTGCGGAAATGGCGCGCGCGGGCAATGCGCTGCGCGCGTTGGGGGTGCGGCCGGGCGAGCGCGTGCTGCTGCTGATGCGCGACACGCCGGAGTTCGCCGCCGCCTGGCTGGGGGCCGTGCACGCCGGCGCCGTGGCCATCGGCCTGAACAGCAAGCTCGCCGAGGCCGACTACCGCCACATGGTCGCCGAGAGCCAGGCGCGGCTGCTGATCGCCGACGAAGGCCTGCTGGCGGCGCTCGGACCGCTGGCGACGGAGCTCGAACGCGAGCAACGCCTGGTGCGCGGCGCCGCCTGGGCCACGCAGACCGCGCGGGCCGCGCCGCATGCGGTGGCGCATGCGGCGCGCGCCGACGACCCGGCGTTCTGGCTGTTTTCGTCCGGCACCACCGGACGCCCCAAGGGGATCGTGCACGGGCACAAGAGCCTGCTCGTCGCAGGGCAGGCACAGCGCGAAGTGCTGGGGCTGGGCCCGGGAGACAAGGTGTTCGCGACTTCCAAGCTGTTCTTCGCCTACGCATTGGAAACCGGACTGCTCGGCCCGATCGCGCTCGGCGCCAGCACGATCCTGCATCCCGACTGGGCCGACGTGGAGCAGATGCGCGCCATCGTCGAGCGCCACAAGCCTGCCGCGGTGTTCAGCGTGCCCACGTTCTATCGCCGGCTGCTGGGGCTGCCCGCGGCGCAGCTGGCGCCGTTTCGCGACGTGCG
>JAOUGZ010000346.1 GCA_029865405.1 Betaproteobacteria bacterium | reverse complement strand
AGCGCAAACGTGATCAGGTTGATGCCGACGAGGATCGGGATCGCGTACAGCGTGCGGCGGATGATGTAGGCGAGCATCTACGCGGGCTTGGCCGCCATGCGCTCGCGCCGCCGGTAGCTGCGCACCCCCGGGATCGCCGATACGACCAGAACGAGCAGCAGCAGGCCCAGGGGCCAGACGATCGGCTGGTTCCACTCGCGCCGCATCGCGGCGCGTTTCTCGATGCCGACCCGCAGGTACTTCAGGTTGTTCCGCGCCATGTTGTTCGGCTTGCCGTTCAGCATCCAGGCGTGCGACAGGCCGTAGGACACCGGATGGAAGCCCCCGACCCAGGGCGCGTCGCGCCGGTAGAGCTCGACCATGCGGTCGATGATCCGCTGGCGCTCGGCGCCGTTCGGCATGGTCTTCATGCGCTCGAACAGCGCGTCGAATTCGGCGTTCATGTAGTTCGAGGTGTTCTCGCCCTGCGTCCTGGCGCGCGCCTGCGGCCCGTGCAGCAGGAACATGAAGTTCTCCGGGTCCGGGTAGTCGGCGTTCCACCCCAGGATGTAGAGCTGCTGGCTGCCCTTGCGGATCTTTTCCTGGAAGCGGTTCCAGTCGGTGTCGCGGATCTCGAGCTGCACCGAGAGCTTGGCGAACTGGCGGCGCCACCAGTCGAAGCGCGGCTTGTCGCCGGGGCCGCGCCCCACGGTGTCGAGGTAGAGCACCAGCGGCTGCCCGGTCTTCGCGTCGCGCCCGTTGGGATAGTCCGCCTCGGCGAGGAGCTTCCCCGCCTCCTCCACCGGCCGGCGCTCGGCGCGACCGTTTTCCCAGACGTGCGTCACCGGGTTGATCGCTTCGCGCCCGGTGCGCTGGCCGAAGATGCCGGGGGCGAGCGGATCGTGCGCCACCTTGCCGCGGCCGTTGAGGAAGATGGAGATGAACTCCTCCCAGTCCACGGCGATGGCGATCGCCTGCCGCAGCTTTCTCGCGCGCGCCGAGTCGCCGCCGACCACGTCGTCGAGCCAGTTGACGCCGAGGTACAGGATCGTCACGTCGGCCGAGGTGCGCAGCTTGATGCCCTTTTCCTCCATCTCGGCGGTGAGCCCGACCTCGCCGCCCACCGCGACGCGCACCGCCTGGTCGAAGGTGTCGCTCGGGATCGCCGAGGAGTCGTAGTAGCCCTGCAGGAACTTGTTCCAGTACGGGATGGCCTCCTTCTCGCGCGAGTACACCACGCGCTCGACGAACGGCATCGTCCGGCCCGCATCCCGCAGCAGGCCCGCCTCGGCATCGCCCGCCTCACCCTCGGACGGATACGGCTCGCCGCGGAAGTTCGGGTTCTTCTCCAGCACCATGCGCGCGTTCGGGTTGTTCTCGGTGAGCATGTAGGCGCCGGTGCCCACCGGCCACCAGTCGAGGGTGAAGTTCTTCTCCGCCATGCCTTCCTGGTGAAAGAACCGCTCCGCCTCCCAGGGCATCGGCGCGAAAAACGGCATCGCCAGCCAGTACACGAACTGCGGGTACGGCTCCTTCAGCCGCACGCGGTAGGTGTGCTCGTCCACCTTCTCCACGCCCTCCAGCCGGTGCTTGCGCAGGTCGAGCCAGTCCTGCTTGCGCGTATCGAACTTCCTCAGCCGCTCGGCGAACTCGGCGAGCCCCACGATCTTCTCGGCCATCAGGCCGAGGATCGGCGAGTGCAGCCGCGGGCTCGCCAGGCGCTTGATCTCGTAGATATAGTCGTCGGCGACGAGCTCGCGCGTGCCGAGCGCCAGCTCGTAGGGCGAGACGAGGCGCGCGACGCGTTCGGGCGCGAGCGCGTGGTTCTCGGGCACGAACGCCGGGTGCGGCTGGTAGCGGATGCCCGGCCGGATGCGGATGGTGTAGACCACGCCGCCGCCGCGCGCGGGCACCGCCTGCGGCATCTCGAGCGCGGTGAGCGGCACCAGCGCGTAGGGCCGCTTCAGGTAGTGGTACTGCAGCGGCGGCTCGTACACCTGCTGCGTGAAGCGCGCCTCGTCCTCGGTGTACGACTGCACCGGGTCGAGATGCTTCGGGCGCTCGGTGAATGCCGAATAAAGCACGTTCGCGCCGCGATCCGCTGCCGGATAGGGGTCGTTCCACACGTCGGCGCAGCCGGCGGCAAGGCACGCCAGCAGCAGGATCGGGCGCATCGAGCAAGTATAATCGCCGCACCATGGCGCTCCTCGAAGGCCGCCGGATCCTGATCACCGGCCTGCTCAGCAACCGCTCGATCGCCTACGGCGTCGCCAAGGCCGCGCAGCGCGCGGGCGCGACGCTCGCCTTCACCTATCAGAACGAGCGATTCAGGCAGCGCGTCGAGGAAATGGCGCGCGAGTTCGGCTCGGACATCGCGCTGCCCTGCGACGTGAGCGAGGATGCGCAGATCGACGCGCTGTTCGCCCGGCTCGGCCAGCGCTGGGATTGCCTCGACGGCCTGGTGCACGCCATCGCCTATGCGCCGCGCGAGACGCTCGACGGCGATCTTCTCGACGGGCTGTCGCGCGAGGCCTTTCGCACCGCACTCGACATCTCGGCCTACAGCTTCCCGGCCCTCGCCAAGGCGGCGCTGCCGATGATGAAGAGCGGCAAGGGCGCGCTCGTCACGCTCAGTTACCTCGGCGCCGAACGCGTGGTGCCCCATTACAACGTCATGGGCCTGGCCAAGGCGAGCCTCGAGGCCTCGGTGCGTTACCTCGCCGCGAACCTCGGCCCGCGCGGCATCCGCGTGAACGGCATCTCCGCCGGGCCGATCAAGACCCTGGCTGCCGCGGGCATCGCCGGCATGGGCAGGCTGCTCAAGTTTGTCGCGGAACACGCGCCCCTGCGCCGCAATGTCACCACCGAGGACGTGGGCAACGCGGCGGTATTCCTGTTGTCCGATCTCGCCGCCGGGGTCACGGGCGAGGTACTGTACGTGGATTCCGGTTTCAGAAACGTGGTTGCAGGCATTCCAGGAGGAGGGAACGACGTATGAAAAAAATTCTGGCGCTCGCATTCGCCGCGCTGGCGTTCGGCGCGCACGCGCAGTACCCGACCCGACCGATCACCATGATCGTGCCCTTCCCGCCGGGCGGCGTCGCCGACATCGTCGGCCGGCCGCTCGCCGCCGCCATGGAAAAGTCGCTCGGCCAGCCCGTGGTGGTGGTCAACCGCACCGGCGCGGGCGGCGCCATCGGCATGACCGCCGCCGCCAAGTCCGATCCCGACGGCTACACGATCCTGATGGCGCTGTCCTCGATCTCGATTTTCCCGGTATCCGACCCGCTGCAGGGCAAGCCGGCGCCCTACCAGATCTCGGATTTCGTGCCGATCGCCCTGGTGACCGCGGACCCGACGGTGCTGGTGGTGGGCGGCGACAGCCCGTACAAGACGGTGGCGGAGTTCGTCGCCGGCGCCAAGGCCAACCCGGGCAAGATCAACTTCTCGTCCTCGGGCGTCTACGGCACGCTGCACGTGGCGATGGAGATGTTCGCCGGCGCGGCGGGCATCCAGCTGTTCCACGTGCCTTATCAGGGCGGCGGGCCGGCGGTGCGCGCGCTGCTATCGGGCGAGGTGCAGGCGCTCGCCTCGGGGCCGGCGGCGGCGATCGGTCAGATCAAGGCGGGCAAGATGCGCGCGCTCGCCGGCTGGGGCGCCAAGCGCCTCGAGCTGATGCCCGAGCTGCCGACCTTCACCGAGCTCGGCTACAAGGACGTCGAGTTCTACATCTGGGCCGGCGTGGTGGCGCCCGCGGCGACGCCCGCGGAGGCGCAGCACAGGCTGCGCGCCGCGGTGCGCGAGGCGGTGGCGACGCCGCTGTTCTCCGGCGCCATGGCCAAGGTGCAGACCCCGGTCAACTACCTCGACGCGCCCGAGTTCAAGGACTTCTGGTTCGAGGACGCCAAGCGCCTGCGCGCCGCGGTCCTCAAGATCGGCGCGGTGGCCGGCAAGTAGGCGCATGCTGGATACCGCGCCCGCCTACCGCTACGTCCAGGAGCGCCTGGGCGTCGACGTCAAGACAGCGGCCGCCGCCACCGAGCTCGCCAGCCTCGGTGTCGACTCGCTCGCGCTGCTCGAAATGGTGTTCGAGATCGAGGAGCGCTTCGGCGTCAAGGTGGATGAGGACA
>JAOUGZ010000345.1 GCA_029865405.1 Betaproteobacteria bacterium | reverse complement strand
GGGGTGCGCAAGACCCTGCACGCGCAGACGGCCACCATCGGCATCCGCGGCACCGGCATCTATGTGGAGAGCGCCGCCGACAGGACCTACGTGTGTACCTGCTACGGCGAGGCCGACCTGGTCCCGCTTGCCGATCCCGGCGCCCGCGAAACGGTGCGCACGCGGCACCATGAACAGCCGCGCTACATCCTGGGCAAGGGGGCGCCGCAGATGACGATGAAGGCGCCGGTGATCAACCACACCGACGCCGAGCTCGCGATGATCGAGTCGCTGGTCGGCCGCGGCGTGCCGTTCGACCCGTCGGAATACCGCTAGACGGCCCGCTGATCCGCCTGCGGCGCGATGCCCAGGCGCACGTACAGCGGCCGCAGCTCGCGGCGCAGCCCGGGCAGGCGTGCGAGGTAGGCGAGCGACGCGCACAGGGCCAGCGCGCCGCCGAGAGCGAGCGCCGCCGGCGGCCCGACGTACTGGGCCGCCCACCCCGCGCCGAGCGCGCCGAGCGGGCTCATGCCGAGGAACGACATGACATAGATGGCCGCCACGCGCGCCCGCAGCCGGTCTTCGACGATCGTCTGCAGGACCGTATTGATCGAACCTGCGGTCAGCATCATGCCCATCCCCGACACGTAGACCAGGCCGAGCGCCAGCCAGAATTGCGTGTTCCAGGCGAACGCGATCACCGCGGTTCCGGCTGCAGCGCCCGCCCAGCCGACCACCGTCATCAGGCCGCGCACCGTGGGGCGCAGCGCCAGATACAGCATGGCGCTCACCGCGCCGCAGCCGCCGGCGCCGATGAGCCAGCCCAGCGTCTGCGAGTTGCCGCCGAACACGTCGCGCGCGAAGAACGGCGCCAGCGCCTGCAACGGCTGTACGCCGAAGCTGACGGCCGCCAGGAGCAGCAGCGCACTGCGCGAAGGCAGGAAGCCGTAGGCCCAGCGAAAGCCCGCCGCCAGCCCCGTCAGCCATCCTTCCGGTCCGCCCTGCGGCGCGCGAAGCTGTACGCGCATCAGGGCCAGCGCCGCCAGGATCGACAGGTAGGAGGCGCTGTTGAGCGCGAACCCCCACACCTCGCCGGCAAGCGCGATCACCGCGCCGCCGATCATCGGGCCGACGAAGCGCGCGCCGTTCATCAGCACCGACTGGAAGGCGATGGCGTTCGGCAGGTCGGCGCGGCCCTCGACCAGCTCGATGAGGAAGGCCTGGCGCGCCGGGCTGTCGAAGGCGTTGACCACGCCGAGCACCAGGTTGCCGGCGACGAGGTGCCAGGGCTCGATGTGGCCCGAGGCGACGAGCACCAGCATGGCGAGCGACTGGGCGAACGCGATGCTGTTGGTGATGCGCAGCACCGTGCGCTTGCTCAAGCGGTCGACCCACACGCCGGCGACCGGCGCGAGGACGAGAAACGGCACCTGCAGCGCGAAGCTGGCCAGGCCAAGATACAGCGCCGAACCGGTGAGGCGGTAGATGAGCCAGCTGGTGGCGATCAGCTGCAGCCAGGTGCCGAGCTGGGAGATGCCCTGGCCGAGGAAGAACAGCCGGAAGCTGCGGTGCCGGAAGGCGCGCAGCCCATGCGGGAGGCTCACGACTTGCCGGCGAGCTTGTCCAGCGTGGCCTGGAACGCGTGCAGGCGATCGCGCATCTGCTGCACCACGGGAGCGGGCGCGCGCTCGACGAACGAGGGCTTGGCGAGCTGCGCGCGCGCCTTGGCGATTTCTCCCTCGAGGCGGCTGATCTCCTTTGCCACGCGCTCGCGCTCCGCGTGCGGATCAACTTCGATGTGCGGCATGATCTTGTGCGGGCCGACCACCGCGACCGGGGAGTCCGAGGCGGGCAGTTCGCCGACCGTCCTCAGCGCCGAGGCTCGGGCAAGGGCCGCCATGGCGAGCTCGGCGGACACGCTCAGCTTTCCCGTCACGTAGAAGGGGATGCGGTCCTTCGGCGGTACCTTTTTCTCGCTGCGCAGATTGCGGGCTGCGTTGACGATCTCCTTGGCCAGCGCCACCTCGCGCTCCGCGGCCTCGTCGATGCGCTGCGGCTGCGAGATCGGATAAGGTGCGAGCATGATGGTTTCGCCCGTCTTTCCCGCGAGCGGCGCCACCTTCTGCCAGAGCTCCTCGGTGATGAACGGAATGATCGGGTGCGCGAGCCGCAACGCCGCTTCCAGCACCCGCACCAGCGTGCGCCGCGTGCCGCGCTGCGCGGCGTCGCCGCCCTTGGCCAGCTGCTCCTTGGCCACCTCGAGATACCAGTCGCAATACTCGTCCCACACGAAGCGGTAGATCGCCCCCGCCGCATTGTCGAAGCGGTACTCGGCAAAGCCCTTCTCGACTTCGGCCTCCGCGCGCTGCAGCGTGCTCACGATCCAGCGGTCCCAGGCGGAGCGCTCGACCGGGGCCTGGTGGTGCGCGCCGCAGTCCTTGCCTTCCGTGTTCATCAACACGAAGCGCGTTGCGTTCCACAGCTTGTTGCAGAAGTTGCGGTAGCCCTCGCAGCGGCCGAGGTCGAAATTGAGCGTGCGCGCGAACGTCGCCTGCGCGGCGAAGGTGAAGCGCAGCGCGTCGGCGCCGAAGGCGGGGATGCCTTGCGGGTAGTGCGCGCGCACGTACTTCTCGATGCGCGACTTGTGCTCGGCGCGCAGCAGCCCCACCGTGGACTTGGCGAGCAGCGCGGGCAGCGTGATGCCGTCGATGAGATCGAGCGGATCGAGCGTGTTGCCCTTGGATTTCGACATCTTCTCGCCTTCTGCGTCGCGCACGATGGCATTGATGTAGACGTGGCGGAACGGCACCTTGCCCGTGAAGTGCCGCGTCATCATGATCATGCGCGCCACCCAGAAGAAGATGATGTCGTTGCCCGTGATGAGGACGGACGAAGGCAGAAACACGTCCTGGTCCCGCGTCTTGTCGGGCCAGCCCAGCGACGTGAACGGCACGAGCGCCGACGAGAACCACGTGTCGAGCACATCCGGGTCGCGCCGCAGCTTCGCGCCGCCCGACTGGGCGAGCGCGTCGCCCTCGGTGCGCGCGACGTAGGTCTTCCCGGCCTCGTCGTACCAGACGGGTATCTGGTGGCCCCACCAGAGCTGGCGCGAGATGCACCAGTCCTGGATGTTGTTCAGCCATTCGTTGTAGGTACTGGCCCAGTACTCCGGGAAGAACCGGACGTCGCCCTTCGCCACGGCTTCGAGCCCTGATTGCGCCAGCGCTTGCATCTTCACGAACCACTGGTCGGTGAGCATCGGCTCCACGATCTCATTGGTGCGCCCCGAGCGCGGCACGCGCAGCTTGTAGGGCTTCGCCGACGCGAGCAGACCCTGCTGCTTCAGGTCCGCGAGAACGCGCTGGCGCGCGTCGAACCGGTCCAGGCCCGCATAGGGCGTGCCCTTGATCTTCGCATCGAGCGTCAGGATCTCGATCGGCGCGAGGCCGTGGCGCTGGCCGACTGCGAAGTCGTTGAAATCGTGCGCCGGCGTGATCTTCACGCAGCCGGTGCCGAACGCCGGATCGACGTAGTCGTCGGCGATCACCGGGATGCTGCGGCCCGCAAGCGGCAGCTCGACCGTCTTGCCGACGTACTTCGCGTAGCGCGCGTCCTTCGGATTCACCGCCACCGCCACGTCGCCGAGCATCGTTTCGGGGCGCGTGGTCGCCACCGTGAGGCTGAATCCCTCGCCGGGATAGCGGATCTCCCAGATCGTGCCGTCTTCCTCCTCGCTGTCCACCTCGAGATCCGAGACCGCGGTGCCGAGCACCGGGTCCCAGTTGACCAGGCGCTTGCCGCGATAGATCAGTCCCTGCTCGTACAGGCGCACGAACACCTCCACCACGGCGCGCGACATCTTAGCGTCCATGGTGAAGTAGCCGGCCTTCTGCCCTTCGGTGTCGGCGTAGCGCCAGTTCCCGGACGCGCCGAGGCGCCGCATCTGGCCCATGATGGAGGCGCCGGACTGCTGCTTCCACTGCCACACGCGCTCCACGAACTTCTCCCGGCCCAGTTCGTGCCGCGACTTGCCTTCGTCCTGCAGCTGGCGCTCGACGACGATCTGCGTGGCGATGCCAGCGTGGTCGGTGCCCACCACCCAGTTGGTGTTCTCGCCGCGCATGCGGTGATAGCGGATGAGCG
>JAOUGZ010000344.1 GCA_029865405.1 Betaproteobacteria bacterium | reverse complement strand
CCTCCTGCGGCCGCGGCATCCCGGTGATCAACTTCGACTTTACCGAGGCGCCCGAGGTCCTGGAGATCGAGATGGTGCCCAAGGGCTCGGGCTCGGAGAACAACTCCTGGCTGAAGATGGCGATCCCCGCCGACGGCGTGGATGCGATCAAGACCTTCGTCGTCGACTGCGTGCTGCAGGCGGGCGGCAAGACCTGCCCGCCGACCATCGTCGGCGTGGGCGTGGGCGGCACGGCGGACTTGTGCATGCATCTCGCGAAGGTCGCGGCGACGCGGCCGCTCGGCATGCAGTGCGAGGATGCCGAGGGCGCGGAGCTCGAGCGCGCGCTCACCGCGGCGGTGAACCTGCTCGGCGTCGGGCCGCAGGGCCTGGGCGGCGACGCCACCGCTTTCGCGGTGCACGTCGAGGTTGCGGCCACGCACATCACCATGAACCCGGTGGCGGTGAACATGCAGTGCCATTCGGCGCGGCGCGCGCGCGCCACTTTCCGGCCCGGAGGGCTCGAATATGGCTACTAGGCTGCTGCTGCTCCTCGTCGCCTTCGCCCTGCCGCTGCAGGCCGCCGAGGTGGCGGGCGTGAAGTTCGACGACAGCGTGCGCCTCGCCGATACCGCGCTCGCGCTGAGCGGCGCCGGGCTGCGCCAGCGCTTCATCTTCGACGTCTACGCCATGGGCCTGTACGTCCGCGAACCCAAGGGCGACCTGGTGATGCAGTCGGGTCCGAAGCGTATCGCCATGCGCATGCTGCGCGACGTCGACGCCGAGACCTTCGCGCAGGCGCTGGTGGACGGCATGCGACCCAACCACAGCGAGGCGGCCATGCAGGCGCTCGCGCCGCGCATCGCCGAGCTGAACGCGGTGATGGCGCAGATGAAGGAGGCGAAGAAGGGCATGGCGATCACGCTCGACTGGCTGCCCGGCACCGGCACGCAGGTGACGGTGAACGGCACGTTCACCGGCGCGCCCATCGCCGGCGAGGATTTCTACCAGGCGCTGCTCAGGATCTGGCTCGGCCCGAAGCCGGTGCAGGAGGATCTCAAGAAGGCGCTGCTCGGCGGCTGAGGCGATGGCGCACCACGACTTCAGCATGCCCATCAGTGAAGCGCAGGCGCGCAGCCTGCGCATCGACGACACGGTCACCCTCAACGGCACCCTGTTCGGCATCCGCGACGCGACGCAGATCCACATGTTCGATCGCGGCCGCAAGACGCGCTTCGACCTCAAGGGGCACGCGGTGATCCACACCGCGCCCAACGTGCGCAAGGTCGACAAGAGTGCCGCGCACCCGGCCGGATACGCGCCGCTCTGCATCGGCACCACCACCAGCGACCGCATGGAGCGCTTCAGCCGCCCGCTGATGCAGCAATACGGCGTGCGCATGATCATCGGCAAGGGCGGGCTGCGTGAGGACTCGCTTGCGTCATTCGGGGAGCTGGGCGGGGTTTACCTCGCCATCATCGGCGGCACCGCGGCGCTCGAGACCACCTGGGTCGAGGCCATCGAGGACGTGGACCTCGACGACCTGTACCCCGAGTCGCTGTGGAGGTTCCGGGTGAAGGGCTTCGGGCCGCTGCTGGTGGCCATGGACAGCCACGGCGGCAGCCTCTACGCGAAGGTGCGCGACGCCTCACAGGCCAAGCGCGCCGAGGCGCTGCGGCGGCTTGGCGTGGGGTAGAATCCGCCGCGACGAACCGCAGCACCCCATCCACAGGAGGAAAGACCATGAAATCGCTGTTGCGCCTTGCGGCGCTCGCCGTCGGCTTGCTGTCGCTTGCCGTCCAGGCGCAGAACATCTCGATCGGCACCGGCGGCACGGGCGGCGTGTACTACCCGCTCGGCGGCGGCATCGCTGCGGTACTCTCGAAGTACGTTTCCGGCATGCAGGCCACCGCCGAGGTGACCGGCGGCTCGGTCGCGAATCTGCAGCTCGTAGGCACCGGCAAGCCCTACCTCGCCATGACCATGGTGGACGCGGGCCTGGATGCCTACAAGGGCCAGGAGAAGTTCGAGGGCAAGGCCGTGCCGGTGCGCACGCTGATGGTCATGTACCCGAACCGCATGCACGTGGTGTCGATTACCGCGACCGGCATCAAGTCGATCAAGGACCTCAAGGGCAAGCGCGTCTCGACCGGTTCGGGCGGCAGCGCTACCGAGGTGATGGGGTTCCGCGTCATCGAGGCCGCAGGCCTCGACAAGGACAAGGACATGACGCGCGAGCGCCTCGGCGTCGCCGAGTCGGTGAACGCGCTGAAGGACCGCAAGATCGACGCCTTCTTCTGGGTCGGCGGGCTGCCGACCGCGGCGGTGACCGACCTCGCCAACTCGCCCGGGGTCACGATCCAGATGATCGACCACGCGGACCTGGTGCCGGCGATGAATCAGAAGTGGGGTAACCTGTACGTGAAGGACGTCATCGCCAAGGACGTCTACAAGGGCATGGCGGCCGACAACCACCAGGCGACGGTGATGAACCTGATGGTGACGCACGAGAAGATGGACGAGCAGACCGCCTACAACATCGTCAAGGCGATCTTCGAGCACCGCGAGGAGCTGATCCGCGTGCACAAGGAAGCGGCCAACTTCACGCTCGACAAGCAGAAGACCGCGGCCACCGGCGGCATTCCCTGGCACCCGGGCGCGCTGAAGTACTTCAAGGAAAAGGGCGTCAAGCTGGACTGAGGTCCGGCGGCACCCGGGCCCCGACCAGGTGCGCTGGCGGGGCCTTTTCGTTTCTGGGAGGGGGGAGCGATGAGCGAGGACATCGCCCGGCTGCACCAGCCGGCGAAAGAGGTGAGCGAAGAAGCGCTGGCGCGCGCCGAGGAGATGATCGAGCGCGAGGAAGGCGTCCACAACAAGCTCACTGGCTGGATCGCCGGACTGGTCGCCACGGTCGCGGTGGCGATGTCGCTGTTCCACCTCTACACGGCGTACGCCATCGTGCGCCCCGAGCACCTGCGCGCGATCCACGTCGCGTTCGTGCTGTTCCTCACCTTCCTCATCTTCCCGGTGGCGAAGAGTCTTCGCCACCGCGTCATGTGGTGGGACTGGCTGTTCGCCATTGCGGGCGTGGCAACCGCCGTGTACCTGATCCGGGGCGGCGACGACTTCTTCGATCGCTCCATCATTCCCAACCAGTGGGACATCGTCTTCGGCGTGGGGCTCGCGCTGCTGATCCTGGAAGCGATGCGGCGCACGACCGGCTGGATCATGCCGTTCGTCACGGTCTGCTTCCTCGCCTACGCGTTCTTCGGCGAGTACCTGCCCGCGCCCTGGACGCACAAGGGCTACGAGATCCCGCGCCTCGTCGGCCATATGTACATGACGCTGGAGGGCATCTACGGCACGGCGATCGCCGTGTCTTCCACGCTCATCATCCTGTTCACGATCTACGGCGCGTTCCTGCAGTTCTCGGGCGCGGGCAAGTTCTTCATCGATTTCTCCTTCGCCGCCATGGGCGGCAAGCCCACGGGCGCCGGGCGCACCGTGACCCTTGCCTCGTTCCTGCTCGGCGGGCCCTCGGGCTCGGGCGTGGCCACCACGGTGACCCTCGGCGCGGTGGCGGCGCCGATGCTCGCCAAGGTGGGCTACGGCAAGAACGAGGCGGGCGGCCTGCTCGCCGCGGGCGGCCTCGGCGCGATCATCTCCCCGCCGGTGCTCGGCGCCGCGGCGTTCCTGATCGCCGAGTTCCTGAAGATCTCGTATCTCGACGTGCTCTTGATGGCGGTGATCCCGACGTGCCTCTTTTATCTCACGCTGTTCATCATGGTCGAGATCGACTCGCGCAAGTTCGGCATGAAGGACGCGGTGTTCGAGAAGGTGGAGACGGCCTGGAGCCTGACCAAGAAGTACTGGTTCCACTTCTTCTCGCTGGTGTCGATCGTCGGCTTCATGCTGATGGGCTTCTCGCCCGAGCTGTCGGTGTTCTGGGCCACCGTGGTGGTTTTCGGCACGAGCTTCCTGCACCGCGACTGCGCGCTCTTTTCCTACGACCTGCTGCGCGGGCGCGAGCCCGTGGTGCGCGGCTTCCTCAATTCGGGGCTCGTCAAGGCGCTCGACAACGGCTCGCGCGCGGTGCTGAACGTCGCCGCCACCTGCGCCGGCGCGGGGCTCATCGTCGGCGTGGTGACGCTGACGGGCCTCGGGCTCAAGTTCAGCTCGATCGTG
>JAOUGZ010000342.1 GCA_029865405.1 Betaproteobacteria bacterium | reverse complement strand
GCGGGGGCGCTGAAGCACCTGCATTCAGATTTCGAGATGCCTCGGGTGCCGGCGGCTGCGGCGTGGAAGGCGCCGGAGGAGGGGCGGGAGGTTGAGGGGCCGCCGTTCGACTGGGCGAAGGAGCGCGTGCGCCTGGCGGGGATCGTGGTGCACGGCTGGCTGCAGCGGATCGCCGAGGACGCGCTTGCCGGCTGGGATGCGAAGCGGGTGGATGCGCTGCGTCCGCGGTTCGCAGTCGACCTGCAGCGCCGCGGCGTGGCGCCGGGCGACCTGGAGCACGCGTCGGGAATCGTGGTCTTGGCGCTGAAGCAGGCGCTCGCCGACGAACGCGGGCGCTGGCTTCTCGGCCCGCACCCGGTGGCGCGCAACGAATACCGCGTGCGCAGCCGCGAGCGGAGCTTCCGCATCGACCGGTATTTCGAGGACACTAACGGCGTGAAGTGGGTGGTGGACTACAAGACGAGCGAGCACGAGGGCGGCGGCGTCGAGGCGTTTCTGGACATGCAGCGCGAGCGCTACGCGGCGCAGCTCGATGAGTATGCGAAGGCGCTGGGCGCCGGGAAGCGCGGGCTGTACTTTCCGCTGCACAAGGGTTGGCGCGAGTGGTCCGATTGATCTGAAAGGAGACGGACGATGAAACGCAAAGCGAAGGCGAAAAAGGTATCGAAGAAAGTGGTGAAGAAGGTCGCGAAGAAGAAGGTCCAGGCGATTCCCAAGGGCTACAGCTCGGTGACGCCCTACCTGGCGATCCAGGGCGCCGCGCAGGCGATCGACTTCTACAAGAAGGTGTTCGGCGCGCTGGAGCTGCTGCGCATGCCGGGGCCGCAGGGGAAACTGGGGCACGTGGAGATCAAGGTGGGCGACTCCAAGATCATGCTGGCCGACGAGTCCGAGCAGATGAACTTCCGCAGCCCCAGGGCGCACGGCGGCACGCCGGTGCACATCATGGTGTACGTGAAGGACGTGGACGCCACCGTCGCGAAGGCGATCGAGTCGGGCGCGAAGATGATGCGCGAGGTGCAGGACATGTTCTACGGCGACCGCACCGGCGCGATCGAGGATCCGTTCGGGCACTTCTGGCACATCGCCACGCACGTGCGCGACGTGTCGATGAAGGAGATGAAGCGCGCGGCCGAGGAGATGGCGAAGGCGGGCGGGGGATGAGGTCGTAGGTTGGGCCTCGAGCCTCCGGCGCAGGGTCGGCCGGAGGCTCGCCCTTCGACCGCCGGTGCTGTTCAAGGTCACATTTTGTGACCTTGAAGCGCTAACCTGTTGTTGCGTCACAATTAACCCATGACTCTGAAACGTCCGAAAGGCCCCGCCGGCACGCTCGTCGTCCTCGAGCACGTCTCGCGGATCCTGAAGGGCAATCCCCTCAAGGATTCGCACGTGCGCAAGCTCGGCGTGTGGCTGCCGCCGCAGTACGACGACTGGGGGAAGAAGCGCTTTCCGGTCTTATACGACCTGGTCGGGTTTACCGGTTCCGGGCTGGCGCATACCGGCTTCAAGCCGTTCGGCGACAACGTGCCGGAGCGCGCGGCGAGGCTGATCCATGAGAAGAAGATGGGGCCGTGCGTCATCGTGTTTCCGGATTGCTTCACCGCGCTGGGCGGGAACCAATACGTCAATTCATCCGCGATCGGCGACTACGCGGATTACTTGACCCGGGAAATCATTCCCTTCATTGACCGCGAGTTCCGCACGCTCGCCTCGCGCGAGCACCGCGGCTGCTTCGGCAAGTCCTCGGGCGGCTACGGCTCGATCATTCACGGCATGCGGTACGCAAAGTACTGGGGCGCGATCGCCGACCACTCGGGCGACGCCTACTTCGACTTCGTCTACTGGCACGACTGGCCGAATACCTTGAACGAGCTCGCCAAGCACCGCGTGCCGAAAAGGAAGGCAGGCGCCTACGACGCGCGGCGCGAAGCGCGGGGGAAGGGATTGGAGCAGGGGAAGGACGACGGGCGGATCAAGCGGTTTCTGTCTTCTGTTTGGAAGAAGGAGAAGCTCTCGGGGAAGGAGGTGCACTGCATCATGAACCTGTGCATGGCCGCCACTTACGACCCCGACCCGCGCGCGCCGAACGGCTTTCGCATCCCGTTCAACGCGGAAACGGGCGAGCTGATCGCGGAGCGCTGGAAGAACTGGCAGCGCCACGACCCCATCAACCTGGTGACCCGATACCGGAACAACCTGAAATCGCTGCGCGGCATCTACATCGACTGCGGCTGGACCGACCAGTACCACATCCAGTACGGCTCACGCATCCTCTCGCGGCGCCTCGCGGAAGCGAACATCCGCCACCGCTACGAGGAATTCCCCGACGACCACTCGGACATCGACTACCGCATGGACGTGAGCCTGCCGTTCCTCGTCCGGGCGCTGGCCTAGCCGCTGCCGAGCGCCGCGGCGGCCCAGTGCGCCCAGCCCAGCAGCGCGCTGTCTCCGTCGAACGGCCCGACAAGCTGCACTCCGAGCGGCAGCCCGTGCGCGCCTTTGCCGAAAGGCACGGTGACGCAAGGAACGCCTAACAGCGTCCACGCGCGGTTGAACACCGGATCCCCGGTGCTCGCATGCGAGCGCGGCGCCTCGCTCGTCGCGCTCGGCGTCAGCAGGAAATCGACTTCGCGCATGCGCTCCGCCAGCGCGCGCCGGCACTGGCGCGCGCTCTCGCGCACGGCGTCGTAGTCGGCGCGCGGGATCTGCCACGCCTCGTCGAGGCGTGGCTTCAGGGTCGCGCTGATCTCCCCGGGATGGTTCTCGTACTCCCAGGCCAGCGCCCGCGCGCTCTCGTAGCCCATGATGATCCCGTGGCGGTCGAAGAGCGCCTCGCTCCCGGCAGGCAGCTCGAAGTCGCTCACCGCGGCGCCGGCCTTCGACAGCACCTGCGCCGCCTGCTCGAGGTTCGCCTGCGACAAGGCGTCCGCGTCCTGCCAGCGCGGCGTGCGGCACAGGCCGATGCGCGGCTTGCCGGCAAACGCAGCGAAGTCCGGAACGGCCCGGCCGGACAGGACTTCGAGCGCGAGCGCCAGGTCTTCCGCGCTCCTTGAAAAGACGCCGATCGTGTCGAGCGACTCGGCGACGAACTTGGTGCCCTGGCGGTTGATGCTGCCGAAGCTCGGCTTCATGGCAAACGCGCCGCAGTAGGCGGCGGGACGGATGACCGAGCCGCCGGTCTGGGTGCCCAAGGCAAGCGGCACCATGCGATCGGCCACCGCGGCCGCGGAGCCGCTGGAAGACCCGCCCGGCGTGTGCGCGGGATCGTGCGGGTTGCGCGTCATCGACGGGTGGTTGTTGGCGAACTCGGTAGACACCGTCTTGCCGAGGATCAGGCACCCCGCGCGGCGCAGGAGCGCGACGCTGGCCGCGTCCGCCCGGGGACGGTGCCCGCGGTAGATCGGCGAGCCGTACTCGGTCGGCAGGTCCTCGGTGTCGATGATGTCCTTGATGCCGAAGGGCACGCCGTGCAGGCGGCTCCGGCGCGGCGCGCGGTCGAGCTCGCGCGCCGCGGCGAGCGTCTGCTTTTCGTGGATGAACGCCCACGCGCGCACTGCGTCGTCGCGCTCGGAAATCCTCTCGAGGCACGCCGCGGCGAGCGCTTCGGAAGTCAGTTCGCGCGCTTCGATCCTGCGCGCGGCCTCGGCCGCTGAAAGCTCATTCAATGGTTTTGTCATGCCCGCAGGGTATAACGCCCGAGGCGAGCCTGCTACAATGCGCCCTCGCAGTTAGACCCAAACCAGAGCTGGCCGCGGCCAGCTTTTTTGTTTCCAGGAATCAACAAGTGATCGTCGCCTCCGGCATCGCCATGCAGTTCGGGGCCAAGCCCCTGTTCACCGACGTCTCCGTCAAGTTCGGCGGCGGCAACCGCTATGGCCTCATCGGCGCCAACGGCTGCGGCAAGTCGACGTTCATGAAGATCCTCGGCGGCGAGCTGGAGCCCTCCGCCGGCTCGATCGCGATCGACAGCAACGAAAGGGTGGGAAGGCTGCGCCAGGACCAGTTCGCCTACGAAACCGAGCGCGTGCTGGACGTGGTCATGATGGGCCACGAAAAGATGTGGGCGGCGATGAAGGAGCGCGACGCGATCTACGCCGACGAGAACGCGGACGAAGACGACTACCTGAAAGCCGCGGACCTGGAGCAGAAGTACGCGGAGTACGGCGG
>JAOUGZ010000343.1 GCA_029865405.1 Betaproteobacteria bacterium | reverse complement strand
AGAGTATGTCGACTCGAAGCGCAGGGTGAATTAGGTTAAGTTATGGGGCGAATCAAATTTCCGTGAGGTGCCCGGGGTCATTCGGCTTGTGCGCCGCGGGGAAATTTGAGTAGGCTAGGCATCAGCGCCCAAGATTTCCTATTACACATCGAACTGGGCACGAGGAGGAGGCATGCAAGAGACTCGCAGATCCGTTATCCGGGCAGGGGGCGCGCTCGCGCTGCTCGCGTTGACCGGCACCGCCCTGCTCAAGCCCGGCCGCGCGCACGCGGCCTGGAACAAGAGCGCTTTCGAGGCGAAATCCGCCATCGACGCCATGAAGGCGCTCGGCATGAGCAGTCCCGAGGAGAGCAGGGACATCGTCATCGTCGCCCCCGACATCGCCGAGAACGGTGCCGTGGTGCCGATCGAGGTCACCAGCAACATCCCGGGCACCACCAGCATCTCGGTGTTCATCGAGAAGAATCCGTTCCCGTACACGGGCACCTTCGGTTTTGCGGCGGGCTCCGTGCCCTTCGTGCACCTGCGCGCGAAGATGGGCGAGACCAGCCCGGTGCGCGTGGTGGTGGCGGCGGGCGGCAAGCACTACACCAGCGCCAAGGAAGTGAAGGTCACCATCGGCGGCTGCGGCGGCTGAGGAGAGACGAACATGGCAGACCCGATGAAGATCCGCGCCAACGTCCAGGGCGACGTCGCTATCGTGCGCGTGCTGATGGCGCACCCGATGGAAACCGGCCAGCGCAGCCAGGGCGGCAAGAAAGTGCCGCTGCATTTCATCCAGAGCATCACTGCGCAACTGAACGGCACGACCGTGTTCAGCGCCGACATCAGCCAGGCGATCTCGCGCGACCCGGTGTTCGCCTTCAGGGTGAAGGGCGCGAAAGCCGGCGACAAGATCGTCGTCACTTGGACCGACAACAAGGGCGAAACCCGCACCGACGAAACCACGGTGCGCGGCGGTTCCTGAACCCGGCGGGCAGGGGCCGCAGAAGCCCCGCCCCGGAAAACTGGAGGAGAGCATGATGAGACACGCACTCGTAGCGGGGCTGGCCGCGGCCGTGGCGGCCCTGGCGCCCTGGATGTCGGCGTCGGCGCAGACGGAAGACCCGGTCGCCGCGGACTTCGACAAGTTCCGCGCGCTCATGGAAGAGGCCAATCCGGCGGAGCTGTTCGCGGCCAAGGGCGAGCAACTGTGGAAGACGCGCCGCGGGCCGAAGAACGCCTCCCTCGAGCAGTGCGACCTGGGCCTCGGGCCGGGCGTGGTGAAGGGCGCCTACGCGCAGATGCCGCGCTACTTTGCCGACGTCGACAAGGTGATGGACGCGGAAGCGCGCATCGTGCACTGCATGATCACGCTGCAGGGCTACGAGTACGACAAGCTCGACGACAGGCCCTTCAGCAGCGCCACCAAGACCCCCGATCCGGTGTCGATCACGACGTACGTCGCCGAGCAGTCGGCGGGCATGAAGTTCGCGCCGCCGCAGTCGCACCCGAAGGAAAAAGCGTCCTACGCGATCGGCAAGGAGATGTTCTTCTACCGCGCCGGCGTCTACGACTTTTCCTGCGCCAGCTGCCACGGCGTGGACGGCCAGCGCATCCGCACGCAGCCGCTGCCCAACTTCACCAAGCCGGAGCAGGCGATCCGCGCGGTGCAGGGCTGGCCGGGCTACCGCATGACCGGCGGCGTGATGCATACGCTGCAGTGGCGCCTGAACGACTGCTTCCGCCAGCAGCGTTTTCCCGAGCCGGATTACGCTTCGGAGATTCTGAGCGCGCTGCTTACCTATCTCACCGTCAACGCCCAGGGCCAGGATTACAAGGGCCCCGGCATCAAGCGCTAGGAGAGACGTCATGAGAATCGGAACCGCAGTTACGCTCGTCGCAGTCACGGCGCTGGCCGCCGCCTGTGCGGGGATGCAGCCCGACCCGCGTGCCGACGCCATCGCGATGATGGAGCGCGACTTTCACGCCGAAGGCATCGCCAAGATGGACCGGCTGAAGGAAGACGCCGTGCAGGCCGCGTGCAACAAGTACAACGACAATCCCCCGGCGGACCTCGCCAAGAAGCTGCAGGGCGAGCAGTACGCCGGCGTCAAGTGGCCGCAGGACGGCAATCTCCTCGGTGACTGGAAATCCGGCGAGAAGATCGCGCAGAACGGCCGCGGCATGACCTGGCGCGACAAGGGCGCCGTCGGCGGCGGCTGCTACAACTGTCACCAGATCGACCCGGCGACCACGGCGTTCGGCACCATCGGGCCAAGCCTGACGCAGTTCGCGAAGCTGCGCGGCTACGGCCCCGACATCCAGCGCTATGCCTACTCCAAGATCTACAACGCCAAGGCGTACACGATCTGCTCGCAGATGCCGCGCTTCGGCCATGCCGGCGCGCTCACCGAGCAGCAGATGAAGGACATTACCGCGCTGCTGATGGACCCGGCCTCGCCGGTCAACCGGTAAGCCGCGGCAGGTCGGGGACCTGCGGGGCGATCGCGCGCCGCGCGCGCAGGTAGCGCGCGGCGAGTTCCCACACCGGCTCGCCGCTCGCGCCCTCGGCGACCGGCGCCCAGCCGGCCACCTTGTAGCGCTTCGCCGCCTCGAGCGGGCGGCCCTGCAACCGCAGGTCGGAGATGCGCGCGCCGATGTCGGCGCGCGGATTGCAGGCATAGGTCATCCCGCCCACCCGCACCATGTCGCCGCCCTGCTGAAGGTAGGCATCCGGGTTGAAGGCGTTGTCCGCGATGTCTTCCAGGATCGCCTTGATCTGCTCGCCGGTGAGCTCGTTCAGCGTGCTCTGCGGGTAGGTGATGGCGGTCTGGTCCATCAGGTGCTCGAACGTGATGGCATCGCCGGGCAGCAGGGTGCTGCCCCAGCGAAAGCCGGGCGAGAACGCGATCTCGGCATTCTTCTCCGCGAGCAGCGCCTCGAGCAGCAGCTGGTCCCAGGTGCCGTTGAAGGTGCCGCGGCGGTACAGCAACCCCTCGGTCACGGCGAGTTTCTCCGCCAGGCGCGCGCGGTAGGGGGCGCGCGCGCCCTCGATGTACGCGGACATTGCGGCATCCGCCGGCAGCAGGTTGGAGAACACCGGCAGCAGCCGATAGCGGTAGCCGGCCACCGCGCCGCCTTTCACGTCCAGGTCGAGCACGCCCAGGAACTTGCCGTTCGAGCCGGCGTTGGTGACGAGGGTCTTCCCGATCACGGTGGGCGCGGGAATGCCGTCATGCGTATGGCCGCCGAGGATGGCGTCGATGCCGCGCACGCGCGAGGCGAGCTTCAGGTCCACGTCCAGCCCGTTATGCGAGAGCAGCACGACGGCCTGCGCGCCTTTGGCGCGCACTTCGTCCACCAGCGCCTGCAGGCGCGGCTCCTGGATGCCGAAAGTCCATTCCGCGACCATGTGGCGCGGGTTGGCGATCGGCGTGTAGGGAAAGGCCTGGCCGATCACGGCGAGCGCGACGCCGTTCACGTTGCGCAGCGTGTAGGGCTTGAACACCGGGTCTTCGAAGTCGAGCGTCTTCACGTTCTGCGCCAGGAACTCGATGGCGCCGAGCTCCTCCTTGACGGCGCGCTGCACGCGAGCGGCGCCGTAGGTGAATTCCCAGTGCGCCGTCATCAGGTCGACGCCGAGGCGCTTTTGCGCGCCGATCATGTCGGCGCCCTCGGTCCAGAGCGCGGTCGCCGAGCCCTGCCAGGTGTCGCCGCCGTCCAGGAGCAGCGCGTGCGGGCGCGAGGCGCGCAGGCGCTGCACCAGCGTCGCCAGGTGCGCGTAGCCGCCCACCTTGCCGTAGCGGCGCGCGGCGGCCGCGAAATCGACGTGCGTGTAGGCGTGCGCGGCGCGGCTGCCGGGCCCGACGCCGTAGCGCGCGGCGAAATCCGCGCCGACCGGCTCGCGGAAGTAGATCGGCAGCAGCTGCGCGTGCGCATCGGTCATGTGCAGCAGCGACAGGTTGCCGTAGGGCGGCAGCTCGTAGAGCTCGCTGGCGGCCTGGGTGTCGCTGGCGTTCGCGCGCAGCGACGCGCCCGCGGCCGCCGCCATGGCGAGCAAGCGGAGGAACTCGCGTCTTTGCATGGGTACATTCTGCCCGCCCTGCGGCGCGGCGGCGAGCGAATCAGCCGCCCTTATCGCGCAATCAGAAGGGCGCTGTTGCCGCGCGGCCGAGCCGTTGCCGA
>JAOUGZ010000341.1 GCA_029865405.1 Betaproteobacteria bacterium | reverse complement strand
GGCTGACCGACGCGCCCTGGTGCAGCGTGTTCCACCACTGCACCGAGTAATAGATGATGGGAACGTTGACCACGCCGACGATCGCCAGCACCGCGCCCGCGCGGTCGGCGCGGCGCGGATCGTCGATTGCCGCCTGCAGCGCCATGAACCCTAGATACAGAAACAGCAGGAAAAGTTCCGAGGTGAGGCGTGCGTCCCACACCCAGTAGGCGCCCCAGGTCGGCCGCCCCCACAAGGCGCCGGTCCACAGCGCGAGGAACGTAAACAGCGCCCCGGTGGGGGCGATCGCGCTCGCCATCATCGAGGACAGCCGGGTATTGAAGGCGAGGCCGATCGCCGCCCAGAACGCCATCACTACGTAGAGGAACATCGACATCCAGGCCGCCGGCACATGGATGAAGATGATGCGGTAGACCTCGCCCTGCTGCGCGTCGGTCGGCGCGACGAAAAAGCCCACGTACAGGCCCGCGATCGCGAGCAGCGCTGCGCCTATGGCGCTCCAGCGCGCAATCGTCCCGGCGAGCGGAAAAAACGTCTGCGGAGAAGCGAACCAGAACCACTTGATGGTCGTACTCATTCCGTAGAGATCCTCAAGGCCGCGGCAATCGCCCAGGGCGCGAACGCCGCCGCCAGCACGAGCAGCGCCGCGAGGAGCTGCAACTGCCCTTGCGGCGAAAGCCCCGCGGCCGCCATGTCGACGCTGCCCGCGCCCATGATCAGCACCGGCACGTACAGCGGCAGCACCAGGAGCGACAGCAGCACGCCGCCGCCGCGCAGGCCCAGTGTCAGCGCGGCGCCGATAGCGCCGATCAGGCTCAGCACCGGCGTGCCCAACAGCAATGATAAGGCAAGCGTGCCGTAGAGCGATTGAGGCAGGTCATACTGCAAGGCAATAAGGGGCGCGATCACCACCAGCGGCAGTCCGGCAATCAGCCAGTGGGTGAGCACCTTGGCGGCGGCAATGACGCCGAGCGGCGCCGCGCCGAGCAGCATCTGCTCGAGCGTGCCGTCGGCGTGGTCGGCGGCGAACAGGCGCGAAAGGGAAAGCATCGACGAGAGCAGCGCCGCCACCCAGATCACCCCGGGCGCCACCAGGCGCAGCAGGTTGGGCTCGGCGCCGATGCCCAGCGGAAACAGGCTCGCCACGATGACGAAGAACAGCAGCGCCGTGCCGACGTCGCTCGGCCGGCGCAGCGCGAGCAGCAGGTCGCGGCGCACGACGGTGCGTGCGGCGGCGATCATCCCAGCTCGACCACGCGCAGCACCGCGGCGCCGATGTTCGCTTCCTGGTGCGTGGTATAGATCGCCGCGCCGCCCGCGGCCACGTGGCTCGCGATGAGCGCCTCGGTGAAGCGGGCGGCCGCGGTGTCCAGCGCCGCGAACGGCTCGTCGAGCAGCCACAGCGGCGCGTCCGCGCTGAGCAGGAGCCGCGCGAGCGCCGCGCGCCGGCGCTGGCCCTGCGACAGGCGCCGCACCGCGACGTCGTGGCCTTGCAGGCCGTAGCTGTCCAGCGCCGCACGCGCCTGCTGCGGCGAAGCCGCGCGCCCCGCCAAAGCGCAGGCGACGATGAGGTTCTCCGTCGCTGTGAGATCGTCCTTCACCGCAGGCGCGTGGCCGAGGTAGACCACGTTTCGCGAGTAGTCCTCGCGCAGCCGCCGGATGGGCGTGCCCTGCCAGCGCACTTCGCCCCCGTCCGGTGAGAGCAGCCCGCACAGGATCTTCAGCAAACTCGTCTTGCCGCTGCCGTTGGCGCCGGCGATGCGCAGCAGCTCGCCGCCGCCGAGCGCAAAGCTCAGCCCGGCGAACAGCGTGCGCCGCTGGCGCACGCACTCCAGTCCTGCCGCTTCCAGCATGGCATCCCACAGGGTGTTGATTGCGCGCTATTTTTGCAGATATCCGCGCCGTTCACCGAACTGGATCGCTCGGCACGGCCCTGCGCAGGCGAGAAAGAACCGGCGGCTTGGCTGCCGTGAGTCTCGCCGCGGGCAGCGTCCGCCGGCCCAGAACTCGTATTTCGCGATCGCGCAAAGGATGTTTGCAGTGCATGGCTGGAGTGAAACTTGGGCGCAAGTGCCCGTCCGAATTTGATCTAGGTCAGAAGCGCCGCACAAAATGCGGGCGTAATTGCAGCATACGGGCGACCATGTCGCAACGCGAACGCACCCGGCGAAAGTAGCCTCGAGAGAACTCAGAACTCATTTGCTTGCCGCCTTAGTCAACCATGCGCGCGGGTCGAACGGTCTCGCCTTCGACAGCCGCGTATCGCATCGCGCCGTGAAGAGAGCCGCGTCGCTGCTCGCCGTGCTCGGCTTGCTGCTTGCCGGTGCGGCCGGCGCCCAGTCGGGCGCGGAGCTCCTGGACGCGAAAGGCTGCCTCGGCTGCCACGCCATGAACAGCGCTGGGGTCGGGCCCGCTTTCACCGACATCGCCGCCAAGTACAAGAGCGACAAGTCGGCGCAAGCCAAGCTGAGCGCGGCGCTGTCGGAAGGCAAGGGTCATCCGGTCAAGGCGGAGGCCACGGCCGCCGAGCTGAAGGCAATGCTGCGGCACATCCTGGGCGCTAGGGCGCCCGCCACCGCCAAGGCCGCGAAGCCCGCCGAGGGAAAGGCCGCGCAACCCGCGGCTGCGCTCGACAACGCGACCTGCCTCGGCTGTCACGGCATGGAAGGCTTTTCGATGCCGGGTGCGGACGGCAAGCCGCGCGGCCTGCATGTGGTGCAGGAGAAGTTCGCGGCGAGCGTGCACGGCAAGCGGCAATGCGTCGAGTGCCACCGCGACATCACCGAGATCCCGCACCTGAAGACCGCGCCGCTCAAGGTGAGCTGCGTGCAATGCCACGAGGCGCTCTGGCAAGCGATGCAGGAAGGCAAGCCCGGGGCCGAGCAGAATCCGCGGCTCGCCGTGGTCGTGGACCAGATCGAGCGCTACATGAAATCGGTGCACGCGCGGCCGCGGCGCGACGACCAGTCGCGCACCAACGCGACCTGCCACGACTGCCATGAGGCGCACTACGTGTATCCGAAGGGCAGTGAGGCTCGCCAGGAGTGGCGCCTGAGCATCGCGGACCGCTGCGGCGCGTGCCATACGAAGCAGCGCGCGGAGTACGCCACCTCGGTGCACGGCAGGGAAGTGCTGGAAAACAAGAACCTGTACGCGGCGGTGTGCTCGGACTGCCACTCGACCCACGACATCGACAGGCCGGAAGGCGACCCGATCAAGCTCGCGATCACGCGTAGCTGCGGCAACTGCCATGCGGAGAGCCTGCGCACCTATATGGAGACTTATCACGGGCAAGTCAGCACGCTCGGCTACGCCTATACGGCCAAATGCTTCGATTGCCACGATAGCCATGCCATCCAGCGCGTGAGCGAGCCCGAGTCCTCGGTTCACCCGGCGCGGCGCCTGGAGACCTGCCGCAAGTGCCACGCCGGCGTGGGCGCGGGATTCGTGACCTTCGAGCCGCACGCCACGAGCAACGATTTCGCGCGCTACCCGCAGGTGTGGATGGCGACGAAATTCATGATCGCGCTGCTGGTCGGCGTGTTCGTGTTCTTCTGGACGCATACCGCGCTGTGGTTCTACCGCGAGTACCGCGACCGCAAGGAAGGCAAGACGCGGCCGCACGTCATGATCGACCAGTCGATGCAGCTGCAGGGCAGGCAGATCCAGCGCTTCGGGCCGATGTGGCGCCTGGCGCACCTGGTGTTCGCCCTGAGCGTCATGACGCTGGTGCTTACCGGCATGACGGTGCTGTTCCCCGGCAGCGACTGGGCGAAGTCCGTCGCGGGCGCGTTCGGCGGCCCGAAGATCGCGGCCCTCGTGCATCGCACCGCCGCGGCGATCATGCTCGGCATCTTCTTCGTGCACCTCGTCTACCTGCTGGCGCGGATCGCGCGCGAATGGCGGACATTCCGCTGGTTCGGGCCGACGTCGCTGGTGCCCACCTGGCAGGACCTGAAGGATATCGGCGCGATGTTCGCGTGGTTCGCCGGGCGCCGGCCGCGACCGGCCTTCGACCGCTGGACCTACTGGGAGAAGTTCGACTACTGGGCGGTGTTCTGGGGCATGGCGATCATCGGCGGCAGCGGCATGATGCTCGCGTTCCCGGGCGCGACCGCGTCGGTGCTGCCCGGCTGGGCGCTCAACGTCGCCACCATCGTGCACGGCGAGGAAGCGAT
>JAOUGZ010000340.1 GCA_029865405.1 Betaproteobacteria bacterium | reverse complement strand
AGGCGCTCGCCATGTACGGCAGGCCGATGCCGAGGATCGTGTCGACGAGGCCGAGCCGGCTCATGATGCTGTAGTTCTCCACGATCAGCACCTCCGGCATGATGAGCAGCTGCACCAGGACGAGGCCGAAGGCGAGGTCGCGGCCGGCGAACTCGAAGCGGGCGAAGGCGTAGCCGGCGAGCGTGCACAGCACGAGCTGCGCGCCGAGGATCATGGTCACCAGCATCACCGTGTTCAGGAAGTGCCGCGGAAACGGCGCGTAGGTCCAGGCCTTGGCGAAATTGGCGAGCGTGAGAGGCGCGAGCGGGTCGAAGCGCGTCGCATACTCGACCGGGTGGAACGCGGCCCAGAACGCATAGAGCAGCGGCGACAGCCACAGCAGTGCGAGCAGCCACGCGGCGGCGGTCTCGAGCAGCGGCGCGCGCCGGCCGGAAGGGCTCACCGGTAGTGCACCCTTTTCTCGACGAGCTGGAACTGCACTAGCGCGAGCCCCGCGAGCAGCAGCAGCAGGATCACGGTCAGCGTCGAGGCGTAGGCGGTGTCGAAGAAGCTGAACGCCACCTGGTAGATGTAGTAGAGCAACAGGCTGGAGGCGTTGTCCGGTCCGCCCTTGGTGAGGATGAAGAGATGGTCGACCAGCTTGAACGAGTTGATGGTCGCGTTCACCAGCACGAACAGCGTCGTCGGCATGAGCAGCGGGAAGGTCACCCGACGGAAGAAGTACCAGCGCGAGGCGCCTTCCATCTTCGCCGCCTCCTCGAGCTCGGGCGCGAGCGACTGCAGCGCCGCGAGGTAGAAGATCATGAAAAAGCCCGCCTCCTTCCAGACCACCATCACCATGGTGCAGGCGAGCACCGTGTCCGGGTCGCCGAGCCAGTTGTGGCTGCGCGCGCCGAACAGCGCCGCACCGACCTGGTCGAGAAGCCCGATCTGCGGCGTGTAGAAAAAGAGCCACAGGTTGGCCACCGCGATCATCGGCAGCACCGTGGGCGTGAAGTAGGCCATGCGCGCGAGCGCGCGCGCCGGCAGCCGGTCGTTCACCCAGATCGCCATCAGCATGGCAATCGCCATCGAGGTGGGGATGGTGCCGAGCGCGAACCACAGGTTGTTGCCCAGCACCTGCCAGAAGATCGGGTCGTCGGCGAGCGCCGCGTAGTTCTCGAAGGCCACGAACCGGGACGGACGCACCACCGTCCCGGTCGAGAACAGGCTGTCCCACAGCGTTGCCGCCGCCGGGTAGTGCGTGAACCCGACGAGCAGAATCGCGGCTGGCGTCAGCAGCAGCCAGCCGTAGACGTGCTTCATCGCGCTAGCGATAGGGCTTGAGCAGCCGGTCGGCCTCGGACTGCGCCGCCTTCAGCGCCGCCGGGGGCGTCTTCTGCCCGGTGAGCGCCGCCTGGATCGCGTCGTCGAGGAGCTTCCTCACGCGCCCGGTCTGGAAGGTGGCGAGCTCCGCGGTGGCGAACTTGAGCTGGTCGCGCGCCACAACCGCCTGCGGGAACTCCGCGGCGTATTCCTTCAGCTTGCCCGCCTCGTAGGCGTCGGCCCGCGTACCGACGTAGCCGGTGGCGATGCTCCAGTCGGCGGTGCGCTCGGGCGTGGTCATCCACTTGACGAAGGCGAGTGCGGCCTTCCTCTCCTCGGGCGTGGTCTTCTTGAACATGTAGAAGTTGCCGCCGCCGGTGGGCGAGCCGCGCTGCTTCGAGGTCGGGAGCATGGCCACGCCGAACGCGAACTTGGCGCTGTTCTTCACGGCAGTCAGGTTGCCGGTGGTGTGCCACATCATCGCGGTCTTGCCCTCGGTGAACTGCTGCCGGAGCGTGCCCCACTCGATCGTTCCCTCGGGCATCACCTTGTGCTTCGCGCCCAGGTCGCGCCAGTACTGCAGCGCGGCGATCACGTCGGGGTGCGCGAAGTGCGTGCGGTTGCCCTCCTTGTTCATGAGGTCCATGCCGTTCTGGCGCGAGAACGCCTGGAACATCCAGTACGGGTAGCCGGTCGAGGGCACCATCACGCCCCAGCGCTGCACGTTGCCGCTCGCGTCCTTCTTCACCAGCTTGGCGGCCATGCCCGCCATTTCCTTCCAGTTGGCGGGGGGCTCGTCCGGATTCAGGCCGGCTTCCTTGAACGCGTCCTTGTTCCAGTACAGCACGATGGTCGAGCGCTGGAACGGGATGCCGTACACCTTGCCCTTGTAGATGCCGTTGGCCATCAGCGCGGGGTAGAAGGCCTTCAGCCAGGCCTTGTCCTCGGCGCTGGTGGCAACGTCGTCCCACGGCACGATCACGTCCTGCTCGATGAGCTCGTACAGGTCGATCGAATAGAGCACGGAGATTTGCGCCGGCTGGCCGGCCTTCAGCGCCGCGAGCGCCTTGATGCGCGCGTCGTCGTAGTTGCCGGCGTAGATGGGGTTCACCTTGATGCCCGGGTGCTCCTTTTCGAAGTCGCGCGCCAGGCCGTCGATCACCTTGGTGAGCGGGCCGCCCACCGCGATCGGGTAGTAGAACGTGAGCTCGGTGTCGGCGCGCGCCGGGACAGCGGCGGCCAGCAGTCCTGCGAGCAGCATGGCAACGATCGATCTCATGGGATTCCTCCTTTGGTCCATCAGGTTAGAGCAGCAGCATGTCAGTTTGCGGACGCCGCCCGCGGCGCCGATTGACCCAAGTCAAGCCGCTTGCCGGCCGCGGCATCGAAGACGTGCATGTCTTCGGGCTTCCAGCCCAGGCGCACGGCGGCGCCCTCGGCGAGCCCGACGCGGCCCGGCACGCGCGCGAGCAGCGACTCCTCCCCCACCTGCACGCTGAGGATGGTGTCCGCGCCATGGTACTCGGCGTTCGACACCCGACCCGGCACGCCGCCGCCCTCCACCAGCCGGATGTGCTCGGGGCGCAGCCCGAGCATGCGTCCCGCCCCTCGGCCGGGCAGCAGCGCGGCACCGCCCGCGCCGCGGATCACCGCGCCGCCGGCGCCGTCCTCGAGCGCCACCAGGTTCATGGCCGGGGTGCCGATGAAGCGCGCGGCGAACATCGTCGCGGGCCGCGTGTACAGCTCCTCGGGCGTGCCCTCCTGCTCGATGCGCCCCTCGCGCATCAGGATGATGCGGTCGGCCATGCTCATCGCCTCGACCTGGTCGTGCGTGACGTAGACCACGGTCATGCCCAGGCGCTGCTGCAGCGCGCGGATCTCCACGCGCATGCCGTGGCGCAGTTGCGCATCGAGGTTGGAGAGCGGCTCGTCCATCAGGCAGATCTTGTTCTCGGCGACGATGGCGCGCGCCAGCGCGACGCGCTGGCGCTGCCCACCCGAGAGCTGCGAGGGCTTGCGCGCCATCTGCTCGGTAAGGCCGACCAGCTCGGCGACGCGCGCCAGGCGCTCGCCGCGCTCGGCGTGCGGCGTGCGCCGTACCTTCAGACCGAAGACGATGTTCTCGGCGACCGAGAGGTGCGGAAAGAGCGCGTAGGACTGGAACACCATGGAGATACGGCGCTTGTCCGGGTCGAGACGCGTGACGTCGCGCCCGCCGATGAGAATCTTTCCCCGCGTAACGTCTTCCAGCCCGGCGATCAGCCGCAGCACGGTGGACTTGCCGCAGCCCGAGGGCCCGAGCAGCACGAGAAACTTGCCGGCGTCGGCACGAAAGCTCACGCCGTCCACGGCGCGTACCGCGCCGTAGTGTTTGGACACCGCCTCCAGGACTATCTCGGACATCCCCGGGGCGGATTATGCGCTACGCGGGCATGCCTTCCGCGTCGTCGCCCGCACCCGGTCTATCGGGCGCACGCGCGATCATGCAGTCCGTCGTGAGAATCAGCCCGGCGATCGACGACGCGTTCTGCAGCGCGGTGCGCGTCACCTTGCAGGGGTCGAGCACGCCCATCTGCACCAGGTCGCCGTACTCGCCGTTGGCGGCGTTGTAGCCGAAGTTGCCCTCGCCCTCGACGACCTTCTGCAGCACCACCGAGGGCTCGTCGCCCGCGTTGCTCACGATCTGGCGCAGCGGCTCCTCCAGCGCGCGCAGCACGATGCGGATGCCCGCGTCCTGGTCGCTGTTGGCGCCTTGCAGCTTGCCCACCCGCGCGCGCGTGCGCAGCAGCGCAACGCCGCCGCCGGGCAGCACGCCCTCCTCGACCGCCGCGCGCGTGGCGTGCAGCGCGTCCTCGGTGCGGCTCTTCCTTTCCTTCATC
>JAOUGZ010000339.1 GCA_029865405.1 Betaproteobacteria bacterium | reverse complement strand
CGTGCGCCAAAGAAGCGAGCTTGGCGTACTGGCTTTCGGCGTACAGCAGCGCCTTGCCCTTCTTGCCGAACAGCACCTGCTGCACCAGCCCGAGGAAGATGGTGTGCGAGCCGTGCGCGAGCTTTTTCACCACGTGGCAGTCGAACGAGACGAGCGATTCGACGAGCACGGGCGATCCCGTGGCGAGCTTCGACCAGTCGCGCGAGGTAAACCGACTCTCGCCCGACTGCGCGCCACTGAACAGGTTCGACAGGTCCGAATCCTCCGCGCGCAGCACGTTCACGCAGAACGCCTTGCTCTTCGAGACGCCGTTGTGGGTTGCGGACTTGCGGTTGAGGCACACCAGGACCGTCGGCGGCTCGGCGGTGACCGAGCACACCGCGGTGGCGGTCATGCCGTAGCGATGCCCGCCGTGCGCCGCGGTGATGATGTTCACCGCGTGCGCGAGGCCGCGCATGCCGAGCTTGAACTGATCGGCGTTGACCGGCTTGTCCATGCACGCGATTATTGCATGCGTCCCTCGCGCATCTTTTCACGGAGCAGCACATGGCCGAGCACGGCTTTCTGTACCAGGCTCTCATCTACCTCGCCGCCGGCGTGATCGCGGTGCCGCTGTTCAAGAAGCTGGGCCTGGGGTCGGTGCTCGGCTTTCTCGCCGCCGGCATGGTGATCGGCCCGTGGGGCCTGAAGCTGGTCTCCAGGCCCGAGGCGGTGCTGCACTTCGCGGAGTTCGGCGTGGTGCTGCTCCTTTTTCTTGTCGGGCTCGAGCTCAACCCGAGCCGGCTGTGGCAGATGCGCCGCCCGATCTTCGGCATGGGGGGAACGCAGGTCGTCGCCACGATCCTCTCGGTGTTCGCGATCGGCTGGGCGCTCGGCCAGCCGCTCACCATCGCCGTCGTCGCCGGCATGGGCTTCGCCATGTCCTCCACCGCGATCGCCCTGGCCACCCTGCAGGAGCGGCGCCTGCTCGCCACGCCCGGCGGGCAGGCGGGCTTCTCGGTGCTGCTGTTCCAGGACCTGGCGGTGATCCCGCTCGCGCTGCTGCTCGCCCTGCTCGCGCCCGGGGCGACGAGCGGCGGCATGGACTGGCTGGCGGCCGGGCGCGCGGGGGTGGTGATCGCGGCGCTCATCGCGGTCGGCCATTTCGGCCTGCGGCCGCTGCTGCGCGTGGTCGCGAACACCGGCCAGCGCGAGATCTTCATCGGCTTTGCGCTGCTGCTCGTGCTCGGCATCGCGGCGCTGATGGAGAGCCTCGGGCTGTCGATGGCGCTCGGCTCGTTCCTCGCCGGCGTGATGCTTGCCGAGTCCGAGTACCGCCACGAGCTCGAGCTCGACATCGAGCCGTTCAAGGGGCTGCTGCTCGGCCTGTTCTTCATTGCCGTGGGCATGTCGATCGACCTGAACCTCTTTCTGCGCACGCCGCTCCTCATCCTCGGGCTCGCGCTGGGCATCGTGGCGCTGAAGGCGCTGCTGCTCTATCCGATCGCGCGCTACTTCGGCTACTGCGCGCCCTCGGACGCGTTCGTGTTCGCGCTGAGCCTGTCGCAGGTGGGCGAGTTCGCGTTCGTGCTGTTCGCTGCCGCGGGCAGCATCCTGCCGCGCGAGACCTACAACGTGCTGAACGCCGTCGTGGCGATGTCCATGGTGGCGACGCCGTTCCTGATGATTCTGTACGAGCGCGTGATCGCGCCGCGCCTGGCGCGCGGCGCCGAGCGCGAGGCGGACGTGGTGGACGAGGCCTCCGCGGTGATCGTGGCGGGGTTCGGGCGCTTCGGCCAGGTGGTGACGCGCGTGCTGAACGGCCTCGGCCTGCACGCCACCCTCATCGACCACGACCCGAACCAGATCGAGCTCGTGCGCCGCTTCGGCTCCAAGGCCTACTACGGCGATGCCACGCGCCTCGACGTCCTGGAAAAAGCGGGCGTGGCGCGCGCGCGCCTGCTGGTGGTGGCGATCGACGACAACGTCGCGGCGCTACGCCTCACGCGCGAGGTGCGCAAGCGCTATCCGCAGCTGAAGGTGATCGCGCGCGCGCACGGCCGCAGCGACGCCTTCGAGTACCTCGACATGGGCGTGCCGGCGGTGCGCGAGATGTTCGGCTCGGCGCTCGAGGCCGCCGAGGCGGCGCTACGCGCGCTCGACTTCGGGCCGATGGCGGCGCGGCGCGTGGTCACGCGCTTTCGGCGCCACGACGAGGAGATGCTCGCCGAGCAGGCGCCGCATCGCGGCGAGATCAAGCAGCTGATCGCGATGCAGCAGCGCGGCCGCGACGACCTCGAGCGGCTGCTGAAGCGCGAGACCGAGGCCGGTGCGCGCGAGGCGAAGGCTAGCGCCGGTTGACCAGCGCGATGCCGCCGCCGACCAGCAGCGCGGCGGCGGCGAAGGTGAGCGTGAGCGGCTCGCCGAGCACCGCCACTCCGGCGATGACGCCGAACAGCGGCGTCATGAACGAGAACACGGCGAGCCGCCCGGCGAGGTAGCGCGTGAGCAGCCAGAACCACACCAGGTAGCTGGCAAAGGCGACGATCGCGCCCTGGTAGAGGAGGCTCGCCGCCGCGAGGGGCGTGAGCTGCACCACCCCCCGCTCGCCCATCGCGAGCGACGCGGCAAGCAGCAGCGGCGCCGCAACCCCGAGCTGGTAGAACAGCGTCTTCGCGGCGCTCGCGCGCCCCAGCCGCGTAGCGCGGATCAGCACCGTGGTCGCGCCCCACAGCACCGCGGCCACCAGGCCGAAGACGTCCCCGAGCAGCGTCGCGCCGCGCGCGGCGACAAAGCCGTCGCCGAAGGCGAGCGCCACGCCGCCAAAGGCCAGGGCTACGCCGAACCACTGCGCGCGCACCAGGTGCTCGCCCGGCACCCACCAGTGCACGCCGAGCGCGGTGACGATCGGCGCCAGGTAGATGAACACCACCATGCGTGAGGCGGCGGTGTGCTCGAGGCCGGCGTAGATGAAGACGAACTCGCCGCCGAACAGCAGCCCCGCGCCGATGCCGGCCGCCAGCGTGCCGTCGCGCGAAAACAAGGCGATGCCGCGCCAGCGCGCCCAGGCGATGAGCAGGGCGGCAGCGAGGAAGGTGCGCAGCGCCGCCTGCATCACCAGCGAGATGTCCGGCGCGGTGAGCTTGATCGCCACCTGCTGGAAGCCCCACAGCGCGGTGAGGACCAGCATCAGCGCAAAGGCGTTGGCGTCGAGCGCCTTGCGCTCGTCCACGCGAACTAGCGCCCCTTGAAGGCGGGCTTGCGCTTCTCGTTGAAGGCGCGCACGCCTTCCCTGCGGTCCTCGGTGTCGACGAGGCGGTTGTAGGCCTCGATCTCGTAGCGGTAGCCGGTGAGGAGATCCATCTGCAGCCCGTAGTGGATGGACTTCTTCGCCTGGCGCACGGCGATGGGTGCATTTTCAGCGATCTGCTTCGCCGTCTCGAGCGCATCCGCGAGTGCCTTCCCCGGCTCGCACACCTTGTTGACCAGTCCCCACTCGGCGCCCTCTTCCGCGCTGAAGGCGCGCGCCGTGAGGATCAGCTCCTTGCCGCGCCGCTCGCCCACCGCGCGCGGCAGGTTCTGCGTGCCGCAGCCCCCCGGCATGATGCCGAGGCGAAGTTCCGACAGCGCGAGCTTCGCGCCCTTCGCCGCGTAGATGAAGTCGCAGCAAAGCGCCGTTTCCAGCCCGCCGCCGTAGGCGTGGCCGTTCACCGCGGCAATCATCGGCACCGGGCATTCCATCAGCGCCACGAACGCCATCTCGAATTGCGCATGCTGCGTGCGCCATGTCTCCACCGACATGCCGTCGCGCTCCTTCAGGTCGGCGCCCGCGCAGAAGGCGCGATCACCCGCGCCGGTGAGCACGATGCAGCGCAGCTCGCCCGGGTCGGCGGCGAGGCCGTTGAACAGGTCGAGCCAGTCGCGGCCCATCTGCGTGCTGATCGCGTTCAGCACCTCGGGGCGGTTGAGCGTCACGACAAGGACGTGCGCGCCCTCTTCTTTCAGCGCCAGCGTGGCGTAGGTCTTGTTCATCGGGGTCCTTGGCTGGAATTGGCGAAAAGAGGCATCTATACAGTTCCTGTCCAGCGCAGTCCAGCGGCGAACTGGCGTAACCTCGGGCATGCGCGAGAGGCCCATCCCATGATCCGCTGCCTGTTCCTCCTGCCGATCCTCGCCTTGGCCGCTGCGGCCGCCGCGCATGAAGCGCCGGCGCCCGC